>VBCZ01000309.1:2092-3204 GCA_005889025.1 Betaproteobacteria bacterium | reverse complement strand
CGAAAAGCTTCCGAGCCACAACCCCAGCGCGCACGTTGCGCTTCCCGCAATCGCGATGATTGAGCCGGTCATGAAGCCGTATCTGCGGCCGACGCGGGCCATCAGGAGCGAGGCGGGCATCGCCGCCAACGCGGAGCCGAGGACATACGTCGTCGCGCCCAGGGTGGCCAGCGATTTGTCCGCGGCCAACGCGTAGCCGACCAGCCCGTTCATCGCGATCAAGCCGGAATTGTTGACCAGCAGCAGCGCCTGGCAGCAGGCGAGCAGGCGATATCGCGGTACGAGGTTCGCATAAGGGAATCGCCGGCGCCGCGGACAAGCGGACTCGCGGCCGGGTCATGGCACTATAGCAAAGGAGCGCACCCATGCATGGCGATCAAGCGTTGCAGCAGGAGATTCTCGACTTCTGGTTCGGCCTTTCCGGGAGCGCTGAATACGGCAAGACGCGCGACGTGTGGTTCCGCAAGGACGACGAATTCGACGCGGCCATCCGACGACGATTCGGTGCGGCAGTGGACCGCGCGATCGCGGGAGAATTCATCACCTGGGACACCGCGCGCGCAGCGCTGGCGCGCGTGCTGCTGCTCGACCAGTTCACGCGCAACATCTATCGCGGCACGCCCCGCGCGTTCGCCGGCGACGCGATCGCATTGCAGGTCGCGGAAAAGACCGTGTCGCGCGGAGACGATGCACGACTGATTCCTGTCGAGCGCTGGTTTCTTTATATGCCCTTCGTGCACACGGAGTCAGCCGCAAACCAGGCTCGGTCGGTTCAGCTTTTCACGCGCCTTCGCGACGAAACAGGGCTTGCCGAGCCTCTCGACTGGGCCCACCGTCACGCCGAGGTGATCCGTCGATTCCGGCGCTATCCGCACCGCAACGCAATCCTCGGCCGGGAATCGACGCCGGAGGAGCTGGAATTTCTCGCGCAGCCCAGAAGCGGGTTCTAATCCGGGTACGCTACTATCCGCGAGATGGAATTCGTCGAGATCACAGTCGGGCTTCGGCTCGATTGTCGCCACGGCAACCGCAAGCGGCCGCGTTTGCCTGTTTCAATTGTGGTCATCGCGAGACATGTTGTGGCCTGGTTGATCCCGGCGACACCGCTTGCA
>VBCZ01000309.1:1235-1916 GCA_005889025.1 Betaproteobacteria bacterium | reverse complement strand
GAAGTTCGCAATCCGAGGTTGAGCTATACGGTTTCGACGCTTCAGGATCTGCATTCCGAGCAGCCGAAGCTTCCGCTTGCGCTCATCGTCGGGACCGACGCGTTTGCCAACCTCATCCTATGGCACCACTGGGAGCAACTTTTCACGCTCGCCCACCTCGTCGTGGTCGAGCGGCCGGGCGCGGCGCTCGATATCGAATCGCTGCCTCCTGCGCTCAAGATACAATGGGAACGCCGCCTGACCACCGATCCGGCACGCCTGTCGCGCCAGCTCGCGGGTGCGATATATCGACAGGCGGTGACGCCGCAGCCGATATCGGGGACGGCCCTCCGGGATGCGCTTGCCCGCGGCGGCCAGGCGAGGGCGCAGCTCGCCGGTTTGCTTCCGGCTGCGGTTCTGGCTTATATTGACCGCAACCAACTGTATCGGTCCCGACAGGATGCGCCTTAGCAAGATCCAGAATATCGCAGTTACCGCCCTCGAAGACATCAAAGCCCGCGACATCGTCGTACTCGATGTCCGCCAGCTCACCAGCCTGTACGACTCGCTGGTCATCGCCACTGCGGAGTCCGCGCGCCAGGCCAAGGCGCTTGCCAACCACGTCCGAGACAGCCTCAAGGCCAGCGGCGCGACGATCATCGGCGTCGAAGGCGAGCAGACCGGCGACTGGGTGCTCGTCGA
>VBCZ01000309.1:0-1049 GCA_005889025.1 Betaproteobacteria bacterium | reverse complement strand
CGTCGTCTGCCGCGGGACTTTTCGCTCGATCTCGTGGAGATCAAGCCTGAGGCCCGTAATCGAGGCCGGACGACCGCTCAACTTCTGGATTCGGAGGCGAATCGAATCGAAGCCGCGACGCGCGGCTTTCAGGTCGTTGCGCTCGACCAGAAAGGCGCGCCATGGACCACGCTCGAGCTCGCGAACGCCTTGAAGCGGTGGCGCGAACAGGCTGTTGCAGTCGCCTTCGTGATCGGCAGCGCGGACGGATTGGCCGAGCGCATCAAGCGCGATGCCAGCGTCATCGTCTCTCTTTCCGCGTTAACATTGCCGCACGGACTCGTCCGCGTGCTGCTCGCCGAGCAGATCTATCGTTCGGTCAGCGTGTTGCAAGGCCACCCTTACCATCGCGAATGAGCCAACTCTTCGTCCTGACCGAGCGTCCCTCGGTCTATCTCGCATCGAAAAGCCCGCGGCGGCAGGACCTGTTGCGGCAGATCGGTGTCGAGTTCGAGGAGCTCCTGCTGCGCGAAGCGGCAGGCCGCCGCCGTGACATGGTGGAGTCTCCCCGCAAGGAAGAGGCGCCGCTCTACTATGTCAAGCGGATTGCTCGCACCAAGGCATCGGTGGCGTGGCATCAGATGATCCACCGCGGTCTGCCGCCCAGGCCGATCCTTGCCGCCGACACCGAAGTCATTCTCGACAAGCAGGTGCTCGGCAAGCCGAAAGACGCCGCGCACGCCGCTGTCATGCTCGAACAGCTGTCTGATCGCACGCACGAGGTCCACACCGCCGTTGCCGTGCGCTGGAACGCGCAGATCATGCTCGCCGTGTCGTCGTCGCGCGTGACATTTCGCGCGCTTACGCGGGAGGAAATTCAGCGCTACATCGCCACCGGGGAGCCGTTCGACAAAGCCGGCGCTTACGCGGTGCAGGGTCGCGCAGCCGTGTTCATCAGCAGGCTCGAAGGCAGCTACTCGGGAGTGATGGGGCTGCCCTTGCATGAGACCGCTGAAATCCTCGGCAAAGTCGGCTTTTACGTTCTGTAGGCTTTTTAGTCCTCCAAGATG
>VBCZ01000308.1 GCA_005889025.1 Betaproteobacteria bacterium | reverse complement strand
CGCGCGTGACTTCGCTCACCTCCCCGAAACTGCGTCGGCTACAGTAGCTCAATCCTCGATGGTTTCCGCATCGGGAAACAGCACGCTGGTAAATCCGAACGAACGCATGTCGCGCATGCGTGCCGGATAGAGAATGCCATCGAGATGATCGCATTCGTGCTGTATGACTCGCGCGTGAAATCCTGACACGTCACGCTCGATGGGGCGGCCGCTCGGGTCGAACCCCGTATAGCGCACACGAGCGAGCCTCGGCACCTTGCCGCGCAAACCGGGCACCGACAGGCAGCCTTCCCAGTCCTCTTCCATCGGGCCCACGAGCGTCGTGATCACCGGGTTGACTAGCTCGGTGTAGGGGACGGGTTCGGCATCGGGGTAGCGCTGGTTGTGCTCGAAGCCGAAGATCACAACTCTCAGGCCCACCCCTATCTGCGGCGCGGCCAGACCTGCGCCCTTTGCCGCGACCATGGTGTCACGCATGTCGGCGAGCAGCGCCGACAATTCGAGCGTCGCGAATCGTTCCACCGCCTTCGATCTCTCGAGCAGGCGCGGGTCGCCCATCCGCAATATCTCCCTAATCATCTAAGCGCCTGAATTCCTATTGCTGCACGACCTGGTCGATGAGCGAACGCACCTTGTCCATCGCCGATTCCAGCACCATGACAATTTTTTCCATCGATATTTCCTGCGCGCTTTCGCCGCGGCCTGCGGCGGAGTTCACGACGACGGCAATCGCGGCGTAGGCCACGCCAAGCTCGCGGGCGAGCGCCGCCTCGGGCATCCCTGTCATGCCGACCAGTGTTGCTCCGTCGCGGGCCATGCGGTCGATTTCCGCGGCGGTTTCCAGCCTCGGGCCCGAAACCGCAGCATAAATGCCACGATCGTGGATCAAGATACCCGCCGAGACGGCTGCCTGCATGCAACGCTCGCGCAACTGCGCCGAATACGGCTGGGTGAAATCGACGTGCACGACCTTGCGGTCCCCACCGTCAAAGAAGGTGTGTTCTCTACCGTGAGTGTAATCGACAAGTTGATGCGGCAAAACCAGATCGCCCGGCGAGTATTGGTCCGAAATGGCACCCACCGAGGCAACCGCCAGAACGGACTCCACCCCGCGGTTCTTCAGCGCCCAGAGGTTCGCCCGGTAGTTGACTTTATGAGGGGGAATCGCGTGTCCATGCCCATGGCGGGCGAGAAAGACGACGTCGCGCCCGGCGATCTGCCCGTAGACCAGCGCCGAGGAAGGCTCCCCGTAGGGCGTACGGACGACCTCGCGGTGAGCGACGGCCAGCGTGGACAGGCGGGTCAACCCGCTGCCACCGATGATGGCTAGCATGGAGAAACGAGGCTGGTCAGATGTGCCGGCTTGGGCGGGCGCAGGCCCGAAAAGCCGAGCCACGAGGCATGCCAGTTGTTACTTTGCGCGACCTTGGTTATTCTTGTCAATTCATGACATTGTCAAGCGGCTCGTCCCTTGCCCGGACGCCTGCGCGCCACAGACCACGATTCAGCACCGGGAGCACGACATGTATCTGGACCGATTGTTCAAGCTCATGTCCGAAAAACAGGCATCGGACCTGTTCATTTCGTGCGGCGCGCCGATCAACATCAAGATCAACGGTGTCGTCTCGCCCATCTCCACCCAGCCGATGGATGTCGAGAGCGTACGGCGCATCGCCTACGAGCTCATGACCAAGGACCAGGCCCGCGAGTTCGAAAACCAGATGGAAATGAATCTTTCCTACCTGGACCGGGCCGTTGGCAACTTCCGTATCAACATTTTCCGCCAGCGCGGCACGATCTCGCTGGTCATCCGCTACGTTCGAAGCAGCGTGCCGCCGTTCGAGGAATTGCGCCTGCCTTCCGTGCTGCTGAACCTTGTCATGGAAAAGCGCGGCCTCGTCCTCGTCACCGGCGCAACAGGCTCGGGCAAGTCGACAACGCTGGCGGCCATGATCGACTACCGCAACAACAACCGCACGGGACACATCCTGACTCTCGAAGATCCGATCGAATACCTGTTCGAGCATCGACAGTCGATCGTCAACCAGCGGGAGATCGGAATCGACACGCAGGGCTATCACAAGGCGCTGGAAAATGCGCTGCGCGAAGCGCCGGACCTTATCATGATCGGCGAGATCCGCGACCGCGAAACCATGCAGGCGGCGTTGCTGCACACCTTGACCGGTCATCTTTGTCTGTCCACACTTCACGCCAACAACAGCTATCACGCGTTGTCGCGGATCATCAACATGTTTCCCTACGACGCGCGCTCAGGACTGCTCTCGGACCTTTCCATCGGACTGCGCGCGATCATTTCGCAGCGGCTGGTGCGCAACAAGGAGGGCGAGCAGCAACCTGCCGCCGAGATCCTGCTCAACACGTCGCTCATCGCCGACCTGATCAAGAACGGCGAGGTCACGCAGATCAAGGAGGCGATGGAGCAGAGCCTCTATCCCGGATCGCAGACTTTCGAGCAGGCGATGTGCAGGCTCTATCTCGACGGCGTGATTTCCTACGACGAGGCCATGGCGGCAGCGGACTCGCCCACCAATTTCGCCTGGCTTGTGAATCAGAACGCGCCTTCCGCCCGCGTCGATGTGGTGGCCGGTACTGTCGAGGAATCGACTCGGCAGCTCAAAGGCGACTTCGTCAAGCTGGAGATCGATCCTGATTTTCTGAACCGTCCCTAGCAGCGACGAGCGCGCCCACGTCATGACGCGCTCGTCTCCGAGCCCGACCCTCGATCTTGCGCAAGAGCTGATCGCGCGCCGATCGCTGACGCCGGACGATGCGGGCTGCCAGGACCTGCTCCGCGCGCGGCTGGAACCGCTGGGGTTTTGCTGCGAGACGATCGTTTCCAATGGCGTCACCAATCTGTGGGCGAAACGCGGTGACGCGAGACCGCTCGTGAGCTTTGCCGGCCACACCGACGTGGTCCCCACCGGCCCGCTCGAAGCATGGCAGTCCGATCCCTTCTCACCCAGCGTACGCGATGGCTTTCTCTATGGGCGCGGCGCAGCGGACATGAAATCTTCCATCGCCGCGTTCATCACCGCGATCGAAGGATTTGTCGCCGAGGACGAGCGTCACCGGGGCGCGATCGCACTTCTGATCACCTCTGACGAGGAAGGGCCGGCAATCGACGGCACAGCGCGGGTCGTCGACAAATTGCGCGATACCGGCGAAGCGCTGGATTACTGCATCGTCGGCGAGCCCTCGTCGGTCGATCGCCTCGGCGACATGATCAAAAACGGTCGCCGCGGTTCTCTGTCGGGTACCCTGGTCGTTCGCGGCGTTCAGGGTCATATCGCGTATCCGCATCTTGTCAGGAACCCCATCCATCTCGTCGCGCCGGTGATCGCCGAGATCGCGGCGACGCGCTGGGACGAAGTATTCATGCAGGGACCGGCGCGACCAATGTGGTCCCCGGCTCGCTCGAGCTCATGTTCAACTTTCGATACTCCACCGCCAGCAGCCGCGAAAGTCTGGAGGAGCGACTGCACGCGATATTGCGCCGCCATCAACTGGAGTACGAAATCCGATGGACGGGCTGGGGCCGGCCGTTTATCACACCGCGCGGCAGGTTGGTCGACGTCGTCGGTGACGTCATACACGACATGACGGCAATTCGACCTCAGCTATCCTGCACGGGCGGCACCTCCGACGGGCGCTTCATCGCCGACATCTGCCCGGAAGTCGTCGAGCTGGGTCCGATCAACGCATCGATTCACAAGCTCAACGAGCGAGTCGCGGTCGATGACCTCGAGCCGCTGTCTGCAATGTATCGTGGCATACTTCGACGTCTGTTGCGCTGACGTACTCCATCCCGATCCAACGATGAGCAACGTTGCTCAGGAGCTTGAAACTGTCCGCGACTGGCTGCGCTATGCGGTGTCGCGTTTTGCGTCGGCGCGTTTGTTTTTCGGGCATGGAACCTCCAGCGCATACGACGAGGCGGCATACCTTCTGCTGCACGCGTTAAAGCTTCCCAGCGACCGCATCGACCTGTTTTTGGATGCGAAGCTCACGCATGCCGAGCGCAACGACGTCTCGCTGCTGATCGAGCGTCGCGTCGACGAACGCATCCCGGCTGCGTACCTGACGAACGAGGCGTGGCTGGGAGCATTTCGCTTCTATGTCGACCAGCGCGTCATCATTCCACGTTCGTTCATCGCCGAGCTCATGCCCGAGGCGCTCGATCCGTGGATTGCCGATCCAGACAACGTGAAAAACACGCTCGACCTGTGCACCGGCTCGGGGTGTCTGGCGATCCTCCTTGCGAATTACTTCCCACAGGCGGACATCGATGCCGTGGACATCTCCCCGGATGCGCTGGCGGTGGCCCAGCGCAATGTGGCAGAGCATGGCCTTCAGGACCGCATCAACCTCATCCGGTCCGATCTGTTCTCGAACCTCACCGACAAGACCTACGATCTGATCATCAGCAATCCGCCTTATGTGACAACCCTCGCGATGGAAGAATTGCCCGAGGAGTACAAGCACGAGCCCGAAGTCGGTCTCGCAGGCGGCGACGACGGGCTCGATGCGGTGCGCACGATCCTCGACCAGGCCGCGCCGTTCCTGTCTCCTGAAGGCTTGCTGGTGGTGGAGGTGGGACACAACCGCGACGCGGCAGAGGCATCATTTCCAAGAATGCCTTTCGTCTGGCTCGATACGCCGTCGAGCGAAGGATCGGTGTTTTTGCTCAAGCGCCCGGACCTCGTGCGCGCCGCGTAGATCGCTCAAGCCGGCTTTCGGCGCGACGGCCTTCGGCGCCATGGGGGACGACCGGCGACGTCCGGTGGC
>VBCZ01000307.1 GCA_005889025.1 Betaproteobacteria bacterium | reverse complement strand
TGCAAGTGTGGGCGCACCGCGACAAGCTGAACTACGGCTACAAGCTTGACGCCTCGCTTACCCTCGGACCTATCCTCAACGAGCAGAGCACGCTGCAGTAAGCCGGGGTCGGCGCAGACGACCGCCGGCCTGGATACCGGCGAGATCACCCTCCGGGCCGCGCGACAATGCTGATCTACATCGTCAAGCGGCTGCTGGTCGCGGTACCGACGTTGCTGGCGGTGCTGACAGTCGTGTTCTTTTTCGTCCGCATCGCGCCGGGCGACCCGACCTTCATCATTCTCGGCGATCAGGCGAGTCAGCAGGCGATCGCTGCGGTACATCACGAGCTCGGCCTCGACCGGCCGATGCTGGTCCAGTATCTCGATTTCATGTCGACGGTGCTGCAGGGTGATCTCGGGAACTCGCTCGTAACGCATCGGCCGATCTGGAACGAAGTCGCGAACGTCCTCCCCTACACGATCGAGCTGACGTTGAGCGCGCTCTTCATCGGCGTCGTGCTCGGGCTGCCACTGGGCATCGCGGCTGCGCGCCACCGCAACGAGACGCTCGATTACGCGGCGCGCATCTTTTCGCTGTTGGGCCTGTCATTTCCCGCGTTCGTCTCGGCGATCATGCTGCTGCTCGCTTTCGCGATCGAGCTCCACTGGTTTCCGGTGATCAGCGAAGCGAGGACCGGCGATCCGCTGAGTCGCGTCAGCGCGCTGGTGCTGCCGGCGGTCAATCTGGGCCTCATCATGGTGGCTTACGTCATGCGGGTCGCGCGCTCGAGCATGCTCGGCGTGCTCGGCGAGGACTATATCCGCACGGCGCGGTCGAAGGGCGTGCCGGCGCGGGTCGTGATCTGGCGGCACGCGCTCGGCAACGCGCTGATTCCGGTGGTGACTGTGGTCGGTCTCTACCTCGGCGTGCTGATCGGCAACTCGGTGCTTACCGAGATCGTGTTCAACCGGCCGGGCTTGGGCAAGCTGATCGTCAACTCGCTCAACCAGCGCGACTACACCATGCTCGAAGGCCTGATGGTGATCTACGCGTTCATCATCGTGATCGTCAACCTGCTGACCGACCTCACCTACGGGCTGGTGGATCCTCGGGTGAGGCAGCGATGAGCGCGGTCGCCGCGGCGTCGGCACGCGGAGCATGGGCGCACCTGGCCTCGGGAATCCGGCGCCACAAGATGGCGTCGTTCGGCGCCGGCATCGTCGTTCTCGTTGCCTTGAGCGCCCTTCTCGCACCGTGGCTCGCGCCGCATGATCCACTCGAGCAGGACGTGCTGCTGCGGCTCGCGCAGCCGACGGCGGATTTTCCGCTCGGCAACGACTCCTTCGGGCGCGACATACTCTCGCGCATACTCTGGGGCGGCCGGGTGTCGCTCTACGTGAGCACGCTCGCCGTGCTCATCGCGATCATCGTGGGCGGCGCGCTCGGCATCCTCGCCGGTTATATTGGCGGGTTGTTCGACCGGATCGTCATGGCGGCGATGGATGTGCTGCTGTCGTTTCCGACGCTCGTCATGGGCCTGCTGGTGGTCGCCATGCTCGGGCCGACGGTCGGCAATCTCATACTTGCCATCACGCTCACGGCAGTCGCTCCCTTCGCACGGATCGCGCGTGCACCGACGCTCGCCGTCAAGGAGCGCGACTTCGTCGAAGCCGGCAGAGCGCTCGGCTTCTCGAATTTGCGCCTCATGGTCGTGCATATCCTCCCCAACGTGGTAGACGATATCCTGGTCATGGCGGCACTGTGGCTGGCAACCGCAATCCGCACCGAGGCGTCGCTGTCCTTCATCGGCCTCGGCGTTCGGCCGCCCACCGCGACATGGGGCGGAATGATCCGCGAGGGCTTCGAGAACATCCTCGATTCGCCGTGGTTGGCTATCTTTCCGAGCCTCGCGATCTTGGTCGTCATGTTCGGCCTCAACATGCTGGGCGACGGCCTTCGCGACACCTCCGATCCGAGGCTTCGTCATGAGTGAGGCGCAACACCCTTCTCTTGTAGTCGATGGACTGACCACGGCGTTTCGCGTCGAAGGACGCTGGTACGACGCGATCCGCGACGTGAGCTTTTCGGTTGCCAAAAACGAGACCCTGGCGCTGGTCGGCGAATCCGGGTGCGGAAAGAGCATCACCGCGCTGTCGATCATGGGCCTCGTGCCCAAGGCGAACGGGCGCATCACCGCCGGCCGCGTGCTCCTCGATGGGCGCGACCTCGTGCCACTCGACGAAACGGAGATGGAGAAGATCCGCGGCAACGCGATCTCGATGATCTTCCAGGAACCGATGACCTCGCTCAATCCCGTGCTGCCGATCGGGTTCCAGGTCGCGGAGGCGCTGCGTTACCACACCGCACTCGCTGGAGAAGCAGCGCGGGCGCGGGCGCTCGCGCTGCTCGAGCATGTAAAGATTCCATCGGCCGCGCGCCGTTTCGACGATTACCCGCATCAGTTCAGCGGCGGCATGCGTCAGCGAGTCATGATCGCCATTGCGCTCGCCTGCAGCCCGCAGATCATTCTCGCCGACGAACCGACGACCGCGCTCGATGTGACCATACAGGCCCAGGTATTGGCGCTGCTCGCGGAGCTCAAGTCCGAGACCGGCATGGCGATGATCTTCATCACCCACAATCTCGGCGTCGTTGCCTCGATCGCCGATCGGGTCGCGGTCATGTACGCCGGCGACCTGATCGAGATCGCGCCGGTCGAAGAGCTGTTCGAGCACCCCATGCATCCCTATACCGAGGCGCTCCTGTCCTCGATCCCGCGAGTCGATCGCGACGCTGGCGACTTAAAGCCGATCGCAGGACAGGTGCCGCCGATCACCGCGATGCCTTCCGGGTGCCGCTACGCCGATCGCTGCCCCTTGCGCGTGCCACGCTGCACAAAGATGCCACCGCTGGTCGCACTTGCGGTAGACCCCAAACACCGCGTGCGCTGCTGGGTGCGTGCCGCCGAGGAAAGCGCGAACGCGTGAAAAAGCCGCTGCTCGACGTTCGCAATCTGAGCAAGACGTTTGTCGCTCGGCGCGGCTTCATGGGGGGCAAAAGCGCTGTCGTGCATGCGGTGAGCGATGTGTCGTTCTCCGTGACGGCAGGCGAAGCCTTCGGGCTCGTCGGCGAGTCCGGATGCGGCAAATCCACCACCGGCCGCGCAATACTGCGGCTGGTCGAGCCCGACTCCGGCACCGTGCTGCTCAAGGGCGAAGACGTGCTCGGAGCCAACCCGCGCCGCCTTCGCGCGTTGCGCCGTCAAATGCAGATCGTGTTCCAGGATCCCTATTCCTCGCTCAATCCGCGCCGTACGATCGGGCAGACCTTAGCCGAGCCGATGGCAGTCCATCGCCTGGGCACGGCGCGGGAAATTGTCGAAGCCGTGCGCAAGGTCCTCGCCGAAGTCGGCATGCCGATCGACGCCGCCGACAAGTATCCGCACGAATTCAGCGGTGGCCAGCGCCAGCGCATCGGCATCGCCCGCGCCCTGGCGCTGCAGCCCGAGCTCATCGTCGCCGACGAGCCGGTGTCTGCGCTGGACGTCTCGATCCAGGCGCAAATTCTTGTCCTGCTGCGCGGCTTGCAGCAGCGACACAACTTAAGCTTCGTCCTTATCTCGCACGATCTCGGCGTCGTCCGCCACTTCTGCAGCACGGTGTCGGTCATGTATCTGGGGCGCATCGTCGAGCGCGGACCGGTGCCGGAGATCTTCGATGAGCCGCTGCATCCCTACACCCGCGCGCTTCGCAATGCCTCGCCGGTGCCCGATCCCAAGGCCAAGGTCATCATGGCCAAGCTCGAGGGCGAGGTGGCGTCCGCGCTGTCGCCACCCAGCGGCTGCCACTTCCATCCGCGCTGTCCGCATGTCATGGACATCTGCCGCCAGGTCTATCCGAGCTGGGTGGAGGTGGCACCCGACCGAGGCGTTGCCTGCCACCTCTATCCTGCGGGCGCCGGCGCGATCGTTGGCGAGGCTACGCAGCCTGAGCGCAGCGAAGAATCTCCAGCTGCGTTGGTTTGCGTAATTGAGCGACACCCCAGTCCCGTCATCACGGCGAAGCCTGCCCCAGCCAAGGCCTGGGCCCGGGATCCAAGTGCCCGACCGCAGATCGGGGCACGGCTCAGTTACCACAATTCGCCTGGGCGACCTTGGGCCATTCCATCCAATTTCAAAAATGTCTATAGGAAATCCTCTAGGCTAAGGCGATCACCGCCGGCACTCCGCCCAGACGAACGACTTCATCCGCGCGCGATCGAGCTCGACGCCGAAACCCGGCCGATCGGGGATCGCGAGATAACCGTCTTTGACCTCGAGCTCGGGCGCACGATCGACGATCGCGTAATGCTCCGGCACGCGATAAGGATAGAGCTCCTGGATCAGCAGATTGGTGAGCGTCGCGTCGAGTTGTAGCGTCGCTGCCGTGCAGATGGGTCCGGCGCACAAATGGGGCGCAACCCGAAGATTGAAAGCTTCGGCCATGGCCGCGATCTTCTTGACCTCGAACAGGCCGCCTGCAGTGCCGACGTCCGGCTGCAAAATGTGCGCCGCCCGTAACTCGAGCAGGCGGCGAAAATCGTAGCGGGTATACAGCCGCTCGCCCGCCGCGATCGGCATCCGCAGGGTGTCCGCAACCGCACGCATACCCTCGAGATCGAACGGGTCGACCGGCTCCTCGAAGAACAGGATGTCGAACTCCTCGAGCCGCCGGCCGAGCGCGATGATCGCGTCGGTCGTCAGCTCGCCGCTCATGTCCAGCATGAGATCGACCGACGGTCCTATCGCCTGGCGCACGGCGCGCACGCGCGCCACCGCCAACTCGACAGCCGCGCGGTCAATCGATCGCTGCGAGACGTGGCGAATCATCCCGTGCGGGTTGTCCGAGACAGGATTGGCAAGTGGGTAGAGCTTCAGCGCAGTGTAGCCGTCGCGGAGCACGCGCTCGGCGGCACGGGCAAACTCGTCGGGCGTCTGGGCATGAAAGGACCATCCGTTGGCATAGACGCGCACGCGATCGCGGCACTTGCCGCCGAGCAGCTCGTAAACCGGCACGTCAAGGGCCTTGCCCTTGATGTCCCAGAGCGCCTGCTCGATTGCGCTGATGCCTGCGAACACGATCGGGCCCCCGCGCTTGGCCCAGAACGTATGATCGTACATCTCACTCCACACCGCCTCCGTGCGGAAGGGATCCTGACCCAGCACGATCGCATCCGCGAGATCCTTGATCATGCCGGCCGCGGCAGTCTCGCCAACGCCATAAGCGATGGCTGCCTCACCCAGGCCGCTGATGCCCGCATCGGTCTCGAGCTCGACCACGATCGGGTGCCGCCCGTCGATGCGCACAAGGTAGAGGGTCGCTGCCGTGATTTTCATGAGCCGCCTCCATCGTCCTCCCGAGCAATGAGACAGAGGCGCGCGAGGATTGTCAACTTGCTCGCCTCATCGGGCCGAAAGCGGCGGCAAAGATGGGGCAAGAAGCTGTCGACCGCGGGCACGTCTACTTCCGCGCGTTCGAAATGCATCGAGTTAGCGCAGCCCGCGTAACATAAGCTTTCGCGCAATTGACGGAGAGTTGCGATGCTGCAGGGTCTGACTGCGTGAAGCTGCTAGCCGAGCGAGCGCTGTTGCCGAACGGATGGGCGGAGCGCGTTCTCATCGAAACGGACGCAAGCGGCTGCATTGTTTCGGTGACACCGCAGGCGCAGCGCGAACCAGGAATGGAAAGCGTGCGGGGCTTCACGGTGCCGGGCATGCCAAACGTCCATTCCCACGCGTTTCAGCGTGCGATGGCGGGGTCGACCGAACTGCGCCTGCACACTTCGGACAGCTTCTGGACCTGGCGCGACACGATGTATCGCTTCGCGGCAAAGATCGACCCAGCGCAAATGCAGGCCATCGCCACGCACCTTTATGTGGAGATGCTCAAGGCCGGGTTTACGTCGGTGGCGGAGTTCCACTATCTGCATCACGACAGGGGTGGCAAGCCCTACGGCGACCGCGCGGAGATGTCGCACCGGCTGATCGCCTCGGCACGCGCAGCCGGCATCGCGATTACGCATCTTCCCGTCCTGTACGCCTACGGCGGTTTCGGTTCGCAGCCGCCCACGGACGGGCAGCGGCGCTTCGTCAATTCCGCGGACAATTTCATCGCGTTGCTGGAATCGCTGGACGCGCAGTACCGCAACAGCCCCCATGTCCGGCTTGGCGCTGCGTTCCACTCGTTGCGTGCGGTGGACGCGTCCATGATGCGCAACGTTGAGGACGCGCTGGCTCGACTCGACCCAACGGCGCCGCTCCACATCCACGCGGCGGAGCAGCTAAATGAGGTCGAGGAGTGCGCACGCTGGACGGGCCAGCGTCCGGTCGAATGGCTGCTCGACAACGTCGGCATCGACGAGCACTGGTGCATCGTCCACGCCACCCACCTCGATGATCGCGAAGTGTTGCGCCTTGCCCAAAGCGGTGCCGTTGCCGGTCTGTGTCCGACGACGGAGGCAAACCTTGGCGACGGCGTGTTTCCGGCGCCGGCATTTCTATCCGCTTCGGACCGCTTTGGCATCGGTACAGACAGTCACGTCGTGGTCAGCGTCTTCGAGGAGCTTCGCATGCTCGAATACGGACAGCGGCTGATGAGACACGAGCGCGCCATTCTGGCGAGCGATGACGAGCCCTCGCCCGGGCGCCGAATACATGTCGCGGCGAGCGTCGGCGGAGCGCGAGCGCTGGGCATTCACGCTGGCCGGATCATGCCCGGATGCAGGGCCGATCTCGTGGCGCTCGACTCGGACCATCGGGTGTTTTGGAACACGGAGCTTACCAAGATACTCGATGCCTGGATCTTTTCGGGCGATTCCACGTGCGTTCGTGACGTCATGGTCGGAGGCCGTTGGCACATCCGGGACGGACGTCACGCACTCGATGCCGATATCGGCGCGGCGTGTCGCAGCGCGCTGACAACGCTGTTGCTCAGCCTGTGAGCGGTGATGCGAGGTACGAGCGATACACCGAGGGCAGGTACTTTGGCGAGCAGCACCGGCGCGACGATCAACCGGCGCTGGCCGCGGTGGTGCAACCGCGCTTCGGAGCGCAACAGCGGCGCCTGCGGCTAAAAACGCTCGGCCGCAAACGCTGAGATGTCGATGTCCGGCTCGCCGCCGGAGACGATGTCGGCGATGATTTCCCCCGTCGGTGCTGCGGCGGTGAGGCCCACGTGGCCATGACCGAACGCGAAAAACGCATTGGGGATTCGCGCGGAGCGCCCGATGACCGGCATGGAATCGGGCAGCGATGGACGGTGCCCCATCCAACGCTCGACTTTTCCGTGGCGCAGTTCCGGCAGCAGACGTTTTGCTCCGGCGAGGAGCGCATCCGCGCGGGCAAACTTCGGTGGCGCGTCCAGCCCGGCAAGCTCGACGGTTCCAGCGATGCGCAGACCGCCTTCCATCGGCGTAGCAAAGTATTTACCCTCCCCCGCCATCACCGGGATTCGCGGTGTGATACTCGGAGACTCCAGCATCACGTGATATCCGCGCTCCGTTTCCAACGGCACCTTGCTGCCGAGCTGTGACGAAAGCTCGTTGGAGTGGGCGCCCGCGGCGATGACGACCGCATCGGTCTCGACCGTGCCGTTGTCGATGACGACGCGGGTCACGCGTCCGCCCGTGCTTTCGAAACCTTTTGCACGATGGCGCACGAAGTGTGCGCCATCCCGCTGCAGACGCTCGGCGAGCGCACGCGACAAGCGAAGCGGGTTGGGACAGTGACCCTGCTCCGGAAACATCACCAAGTGAGTGATGCGCGGAGACAGCGCCGGATCGAACTCCCGGATCGCCGGCCCGACGAGCAGCTCGATCTTCACGCCGCGCTCGAGACGGATCTCGCGGCCCAGCGCGTCGCTCAGGAAGGCCGCTTCGCTTTCGTAGGCAAACGCGTATCCGTTTTGCACGATCAGCTCGCGCACGCCGGCGCGCGCCACAAGGGGACGCCATTTGTCCAGCGTGCAGTTAAGCAGCGGATGCAGCGCATCGGCGATCCGGCTCACGCGCGCCATCGATGAAGATCGATGAAATCGCCACAGCCACGGTGCGATGCGATGCGCATAGCGGGCGGAAATCGAAAGCGGAGCCGCGGAATCCATGAGCCAACCCGGAACCTTCTTCCAGAGTCCCGGCAGGCCGAGGGGAACGCACGAAGCCCGGCTGAAGCACCCGGCATTGCCCAAGGAACAATATTCGCCGGGCGGCCGAGGGTCGATGACGGTGACCGCATGTCCCCGCTGCTGCAAGTAGCTTGCGCAGCAGAGCCCCACCACGCCCGCGCCGATGACCGCCACGTTTTGTCGCATGTCGCTCGCGGGACGGGACACTAATCGAGCTTGCTATTGGAGATCGTCCACCCGTCGCGGACCATGGTTTCTTCGTAGGCGCCCTCCGTCACGGACGGCGTCGGATCCACGATGGCACCCCGAGCGTATCGATGACGATGGCGTCCTTGAGTATTTCCCTCGCTTCGGCAAGATGCTCTTGCATTTGACGTGCTTCTGATTTGGGTTGTCACATTTTCGGGTTGTCATTCCGAGATCAGCGAAGAATCTCCAGCTTTGATTGTCATTCTGAGCGCAGCCAAGAATCTGCAGCGGCGCTGACTAATAGCAGATTCGTCGTCGCCGAACCAAACTGCGGCTCCTCAGAATGACATTTACGAGTACGACCGCTTGTCGCGGACAACT
>VBCZ01000306.1 GCA_005889025.1 Betaproteobacteria bacterium | reverse complement strand
TCGGCGAGCAGGCCTTGCCGGTCAGATCGGAAGATGCGGCGCCGGATACCAGGAACGCCTTGCCCTTGTCTCTCGTAATCTGGTTTACCGCGAGCGCGACGCCCGAGTTCGGTGTGTCGACGATGACGTCCACCTTATCGACGTCGTACCACTGCCGCGCGATGTTCGAGCCGACGTCGGGCTTGTTCTGATGGTCCGCGGAGACGATCTCCACCTTCATTCCGCGCTTCTCGACGCCCGAATCCTCGACGGCCATCCGCACCGCGACCACCGAGCCGGCGCCAGCCAGGTCGGTGTACAGGCTGGACATGTCGGACAGGACGCCGATCTTGACGACATTGTCCGAGATCTGCGCGTTCGCCGCGCCGGCACCGAGCGCCGCGGCGAGCGCCAAGCCGATAATGCTGCGTTTGAGCCTATTCATTGCGTCTCCTTCATCGTGGGTCGAAAGCGCGACGGTTGTCGCGCGAATGCAAAACGGGCGGATGTAATTCAAACACCGAGATACTCGTGCAGCTTGGCCATGTTGGCGTCGAGCTGCGCGTTAGGGATCATATCGACCACGCGGCCGTTTTCCATGACGTAATGCCTGTCCGCGACAGTGGCCGCGAAATGGAAGTTCTGTTCGACCAGAAGAATCGTGAACCCCTGCGTCTTGAGCTGTGCGATGGTGTGACCGATCTGCTGCACGATGACGGGAGCGAGGCCTTCGGTCGGCTCGTCGAGAAGCAAAAGCCTCGCGCCGGTGCGCAGTATGCGTCCGATAGCAAGCATCTGCTGCTCCCCGCCGGACAGTTTGGTGCCCTGGCTGGACAGCCTTTCCTTCAGATTCGGAAACAACTGGAAGATCTTCTCGACGCTCAAGCCGCCGTCGCTCACTTTCGGGGGAAGCAGCAGATTTTCCTGGACGTTCAAGCTCGCGAAGATGCCCCGCTCCTCGGGACACAGCGCGATGCCGAGATAGGCGATCTTGTTCGACGGCAGACGTATGGTCTCCGCGCCGTCGAGCAACACCGATCCTTCGCGACGGCCGACGATGCCCATGATCGACTTCATGGTCGTGGTTTTCCCGGCGCCATTGCGACCGAGCAGCGTGACAACCTCGCCTGCCGTCACGTCGAACTCGACGCCGTGCAGTATGTGGGATTCGCCATACCACGCATTGAGATCGCGCACCGCCAGCAGCGGCTTCATCTCAGGCATGCCCGGCTCCAGTCCTATGAAAGTCGCGAAGCGACTCACAAATCTCCCCTCGAGCCGATGGATCGGCGAAGCCGCACAAATCGCCCCTCTCCCTATGGGAGAGGGGCCGGGGTGAGGGAGTCTGGGAGAGGGGTAGGGGGTGAGGGCACATCGGTTAGGCATGACCGGCGCCCAAATACGCCTGGATCACGTCCGGATTCTTCGACACCGTCGCGTAGTCGCCCTGCGCGAGAATCTCGCCGCGCGCGAGCACCGTAATGTGGTCGGACAAGGTCGATACGACCGACAGGTTGTGCTCGACCATGAGCACGGTGCGGTCCACGGCAACCTTCTTGATGAGCGCAGCGATGCGGTCGACGTCGGAATGCGTCATTCCCGCGGTGGGCTCGTCGAGGAGCATCATCTCGGGGTCGAGCGCAAGCGTTGTTGCGATTTCCAGGGCACGCTTGCGCCCGTAGGCGAGCTCGACCGCCTGCGTCGCGGCGAAGCCGCTCAAGCCCACCGCGTCGATGAGCGCCTCGGCACGCGCATCCAGCTTCGTCAGCGTTCCCTGCGCGCGCCAGAAATCAAACGAATGACCCTGCTTTCTTTGCAGCGCGATACGCACATTCTCGAGCACGGTCAAATGCGGAAACACGGCAGAGATCTGAAAGGAGCGCACCAGCCCCATGCGCGCAATCGACGACGGACGCGAGCCGGTGATTTCGCTGCCCTTGAAATAGATTTTCCCCCGCGTGGGCGTCAGAAAATGCGTGAGCAAATTAAAGCAGGTGGTCTTGCCTGCTCCATTGGGCCCGATCAGCGCGTGGATAGTCCCCCGTTTGACCGACAGATCGACTCCCTTGACGGCGACGAAGCCCTTGAACTCCTTGGTCAGCCCGCGCGTCTCCAGTATCGTTTCTTCGGCCATGCACGCGTCCGGCGAAAAATGCAGGCGCCGGGCAGTCTCCTTTCGATAACGTGCGCGATTATCAGTGCCGCGGGTCGGCTTGGCAACGGAAATTACTGCTTGGAATCTCCGCCCCATTTCGGAGCGCGCTTTTGCAGGAAGGCATCGATGCCTTCACCTGCATCGGGATCGCGTATGTTGCAGGTCATCACATCCCCGGTCGCTGCGTAGGCATCCGCGAGGGTAGCCTCGATCTGATCGTAGAACGCTCTCTTGCCCATACCCACGACGCTTGCACTGCGGGCTCGAATGATATCGGTGAAATGCTTCACCGTCGCGTCGAGATCGCTTAGACGTACGACACGGTTGACCAGACCCCACTCCAGCGCCGTCTTCGCGTCGATCATCTCCCCCGTCAGCAGCAACTCCATCGCCCGCTTGCGTGAAATGTTTCGCCCGACGCCCACCGCGGGAGTCGAGCAGAACAATCCGACGTTGATGCCGGGAAGCGCGAACTTCGCGCTATCGACCGCCACTGCCAGGTCGCACATCGAGACCAGCTGACAACCCGCCGCAGTGGCAATCCCATTCACGCGCGCTATCACCGGCTGCGGCATGCGCGTGAGCAG
>VBCZ01000305.1 GCA_005889025.1 Betaproteobacteria bacterium | reverse complement strand
TTGGTCTCAGCCTCCTTCGACATCTTCGCGGCTTTGACCTTCTTTTCCATTTCGTCGAGATCGGCGTTCTCATCGCCTTCGCCGAGCTCTTTCTGGATCGCCTTCACCTGTTCGTTCAGGTAGTACTCGCGCTGACTCTTTTCCATCTGGCGCTTGACGCGGCCGCGGATACGCTTTTCGACCTGAAGAATGTCGACCTCGCCTTCAAGCAAACCAAGCAGATGCTCGAGTCGCTTGCCGACGTCCTGCATCTCGAGGATTTCCTGCTTTTGCTCTAGTTTGAGCGGCAAGTGGGCGGCGATTGCATCGGCAAGGCGACCTCCATCGTCGATTCCCGACATCGACGTGAGGATCTCCGGTGGAATCTTCTTGTTGAGCTTCACGTACTGGTCGAACTGCGACAGCAACGCGCGCCGCATCGCTTCGATCTCGTGCGCGCCGGTCTCCAGACCCGCGAGAACCGCCGCATCGGCGGACAGATATTCGCCGTTGTCGTCGATGTGCAGGATGCGTGCGCGATGCGTGCCCTCCACCAGAACCTTGACCGTGCCATCCGGCAGCTTCAGCATCTGCAGGACCGTCGCGACACTGCCGATGTCGTAGAGATCGTCGGCCGACGGCTCGTCCTTCGCAGCGGACCGTTGCGCAGCGAGAAGAATGTGCTTGCCTGCCTCCATCGCCATGTCGAGCGCCTTGATCGACTTGGGACGCCCCACGAACAGCGGAATGACCATGTGGGGAAACACGACGACATCTCGCAGCGGGAGCAGCGGGAACGTCGTCAGCTCGGTAGAAAGGCTCTTTATGTCGGTACCCATTCGGCTTGCATTCCAATCATGACGATGAAGACGGTAGTTGACAGATGGGGCCAAACCCCACCCGGTTCAAGTTAACGCGTGATGCCCGGCGCCCGCCGACAAACGGCCGTGTCGCCGGCTGGAACTGGCTAAGAGTGCGCCGCAGCGACCTTCGGCGTTTCGGCGAACATCAAAAGCGGCTTGCCGTCGTTGGCAATCGTCGCCTCGTCGACCACGACGCGCGAAAGATTGGTCTGTGATGGCAAGTCGTACATGACGTCGAGCAGGACCTGCTCGAGTATGGAGCGCAGGCCGCGTGCGCCAGTCTTGCGCGCGAGAGCCTTGCTTGCGATCGCCCGCAACGCGGGCTCGCGAACCTCGAGTTCCACGTTTTCCATGCGGAACATCTTCTGATACTGCTTGATAAGCGCGTTCTTCGGCTCGACCAGGATCTGGATCAACGCGACTTCGTCGAGTTCCTCCAGCGTAGCCGCGACCGGCAGCCGGCCCACGAATTCCGGTATCAATCCGAACTTGATCAGGTCCTCGGGCTCGGTCTCGCGCAGGAGAATGCTGATGTCCTTCCGATCGTCCGGGCTTGACACCTCGGCGCCGAAACCGATTCCTGTCTTTGCGGTGCGCTGACGGATGATCTTTTCCAGCCCGTCGAACGCCCCACCGCACACGAACAGGATATTGGTCGTATCGACCTGGACAAACTCCTGGTTCGGATGCTTGCGCCCGCCTTGCGGTGGCACCGAGGCGATCGTGCCTTCGATCAGCTTGAGCAGCGCCTGCTGGACGCCCTCGCCCGAGACATCGCGCGTGATCGACGGGTTGTCGCTCTTGCGCGAGATCTTGTCGATCTCGTCGATATAGACAATGCCCCGCTGCGCCTTGTCGATATCGTAATCGCATTTTTGCAGCAGCTTCTGAATGATGTTTTCGACGTCTTCGCCGACGTATCCCGCCTCGGTCAGCGTCGTCGCATCGGCGATCACGAACGGAACATCGAGCAGGCGCGCGAGCGTCTGCGCGAGCAGCGTCTTGCCCGACCCGGTGGGACCGATAAGCAGGATGTTGCTCTTGGCGAGCTCGACGTCGTCTTCCTTGACGCTGGTATCGAGTCGCTTGTAGTGGTTGTAGACTGCAACCGAGAGGATTTTCTTCGCGAGATCCTGTCCGATCACATATTGATCGAGGATCTGGCGAATCTCGTGCGGGGTAGGAAGCTTGTTCTTGTCGGCGCGGGTCGCGTCCGCGGACGCGCCTTCTTCCCGGATGATGTCGTTACAGAGCTCGATGCATTCGTCGCAGATGAATACCGACGGGCCGGCGATGAGCTTCCTCACCTCATGCTGGCTTTTGCCGCAAAAGGAACAGTAAAGAAGCTTGTCGCCCGCCGTCTTTTCCGCCATTGAAGCCCGTCTCCGCGCCCCGGAGGGTTCCCGGAGCAATTACACTTTACTTCGGCTCGCCCCGGCTCTGCAACACTTTATCCACGATTCCATACGTAACCGCCTGTTCCGCCGTAAGGAATCGGTCACGGTCGTGGTCCATTTCCACCTGCCCGGTGGTGCGCCCGGTCAGTTTTACCATCAGATCGATGAATCTCCGCTTGAGGTCGATGGCGTACTGGGCATGGCGTTCGATGTCCGAAACCTGCCCCTGGAACCCGCCCGACGGCTGATGGATCATGACGGTGGAATTCGGCAGCGCGAATCGCTTGCCCTTCGCGCCGGCCGCGAGGAGAAACGCTCCCATGCTTGCCGCCATGCCGACGCAAAGCGTAGATACGTCAGGCTTGATGAATTGCATGGTGTCGAAAATCGCCATGCCGGCCGATACCGAGCCCCCCGGCGAATTGATGTAGAAGTTGATATCCTTGTCCGGATTCTCCGATTCGAGGAAAAGCATCTGGGCGACGATCAGGTTGGCGGTGGCGTCATCCAGGCCCCCGATCAAGAAAACAACGCGTTCCTTGAGCAGCCGCGAATAGATATCGTACGCCCGCTCGCCGCGCCCGCTTTGCTCGATCACCATCGGGATCAAGCCAAGACCTGTGGGCTCTTGCATCATGCTCGCATTCATCCTGTGTCCCTGTTCAAGTGGAGCGTTAGCGCCTGGATCGATCAAGCGCTAACCGGGTCCATCATCGCGGAAAAGCTGGTCGCCTGATCGGTGACCTGGGCGCGCGAGAGCGTCCAATCGATAACGTTGCGTTCGACCGCTGCGAACTCGAATTCGTTCAGGCGCTCGGGTTTCTCATAATGCCAGCGTATCACGGCGTCGGGCTGCTCGTAGCTTTGCGCCCCTTCCGCGACTAGCGAACGCACCTGCTCCGGCTTCGCCTGCAAATTGTGCACGCGCACGATCTCGTTGAGAATCAGCCCGATGGCGACTCGCTCTTCGGCCTGCGGCCGGAAGATCTCTGCCGTCAGATTCGCGTCAGCCGCGTCGTCGCCTCGTCTCTTGAGCTCGGCTCTCGCCCTGTCGAGCAGGTTCGCGGCCTCGAGCTCGACTAGCGACTTCGGCACCACCAGTTGGGCATGCTCCCGCAGAGCGCGCAACACTTGGTTCTTGAGCACGGTCTCGACCTTGCGCTTGAGTTCGAGCGAGAGGTTCTCGGCGATCTCAGCGCGAAGCTCGTCGACGCTGCCGCTGGCGATGCCGTATTGCTTCGCGAATGCTTCATCGACACTCGGCAGCCTCCCGACGCTGATGCTCTTCATCAGAAGATCGAACTCGGCAATTTTTCCGGCCACGTCTTTGCCGTGGTAATCGCTCGGAAACGTCAGCGAAAATGTCTTGGACTCCCCCGCCGACATGCCGGTCAGCGCCAGGTCGAATTCGGGAAGCATCCGGCCTTCTCCGAGGGTAATCGCAAAATCATGCGCCTTGCCGCCGGGAAACTCGACGCCGTCGATCCGGCCGGTGAAATCCACGATAGCGCGATCGCCACGTTCTGCCGGTCTCGACACCGTCTCGTAACGGATTTGCTGCTTGCGAAGGATTTCCAGGGTGTTATCGACATCCGCGGCAGTTACTTGCGCTACAGGCCTCGTGATCTTCACCGAGGATAGATCGCCCAGCTTCACCTCCGGATAAACCTCGAATACCGCCGAAAATTCGAACTGATCGGTCGTCGCCGCCTGTTTGGGCTCGATACGCGGATAACCGGCGACGCGCAGGTTCTGCTCACGTATGGCATCGTTGAAGGTGGTCTGGACGGTGTCGGAAATGACATCGGAGCGCACCCGCGGGCCGTATTGCTGCGCGATCATCTTTAGCGGCACCTTGCCGGGCCGAAAGCCGGCAATTTTCACCGTCTTCGCAAGATTTGCCAGCCGCTTGCGCACCTCACCTTCAATCTGCTCGATCGGAACCGCGACGTGCAAGCGACGCTCGAGCTGACCGAGCGTTTCCAGTGTCGTTTGCATACCCGTCAATTCCTTGCTAAATTTAGAAACCTCGCAGGTCTCTTTTGGTGCGAAAGGAGAGACTCGAACTCTCACGCCTTTCGGCTCCGGCTCCTAAGGCCGGTGCGTCTACCAATTCCGCCACTTTCGCAGCCGATATTGCGAAACGGGTCAGTATAGCGGAAAAGCCCCTGTCTTACCACGTGACGGCTGCGATTAGCCTTCGTCAGCCATTGGATTTCCGTGTCGGTTGCTCACTACGAAAACTTTCCCGTCGCGTCGTGGCTTGCTCCGCCCGCGATCCGGCCCGCGATCGTCTCGATCTACGAATTCGCGCGCAACGCGGACGACATTGCGGACGAAGGGAACGACCCGGCGGCGACGCGCCTGGCTCGGCTCGACGCCTATTCTTTCGAGCTCGATCGAATCGCGAAAGGCGAGATGCCGAACGATCCCCTATTTGCCAGGTTGACCGCGGCGATTCGACGCCACGACCTGCCGCTCGACGCCTTCCGCGCGCTGCTTTCGGCGTTTCGCCAGGATGTAGTGAAGCCGCGTTATCGCGACTTCACGGATCTTGCCGACTACTGCGCTCGGTCCGCCAATCCGATCGGCCGGCTGCTGCTTCACCTCTATGAGATCTCGGGCAGCGAGCCATTTCGTCAGGCGGATTCGATTTGCACGGGTCTGCAGCTCGCCAACTTTTGGCAGGACATCGCCGTGGACTGGGGCAAGGGCCGTGTCTATCTGCCTCAGAACGACATGGCGCGCTTCGGCGTATCCGAGGCACACATCGCGGCCGGCCGCTGCGACGAGCGATGGGAGCGCCTCGTCGGATTCGAGGTCGACCGTGCGCGTGGCATGCTCGAATCCGGTCGTCCTTTGGCGCAAGCCCTGCCGCTGCGGCTTAAGCTCGAGCTGCGCATGGTGATTGCAGGCGGTCTTCGGATTCTCGCGGCGATCGACCATGTGCGCGGCGACGTTTTCCGACATCGGCCGATTCTCCGACGGCGCGACTGGTCGGCGATGGCCGTATCCGCTCTATTCAACGCATGACCCCGGACGAGTATTGCGAAAACAAGGCCGCGCAAAGCGGCTCCAGCTTCTACTACAGCTTTCGCTTCCTGCCGACCGACAAGCGGCTCGCCATGACTGCGCTTTACGCGTTCTGCCGCGAAGTCGACGACGCCGTCGATGAAGCCAGCGACCCGGCCGTAGCGCGACTCAAGCTCGGGTGGTGGCGGACACAGGTCAATGCCGCTTTCGACGCCACTCCGCTGCATCCCGTGGCGCTGGCACTCAAACCCGTCGTTGCCTCGTTCATGTTGCCTCGCGAACATTTTCAAACCGTCATCGACGGAATGTGGATGGACCTCGAGCAGAACCGTTACGTCGACTTCAACACGCTTGAGCGCTATTGTTATTGCGTCGCAGGCGTCGTCGGTCTACTGTCGGCAAAGATATTCGGCTACGTCGATCCGGCAACAGCCGACTATGCCCGGCAGCTCGGTATCGCCTTTCAGCTTACCAATATCATTCGAGACGTCGGCGAAGACGCGCGGCGAGGTCGCATCTATCTTCCGCAAGACGAGCTCGAGCGCTTCGGCATCGGCACGGCCGATATTTTTGCGGGGCGCGTGACCCCGGCCTTTCAGGCATTGATGGGGTTTCAGATCGAGCGTGCGCGCGAAACCTACACCAAAGCGCTGGCTATGCTGCCGTCGCAGGATCGCCGTGCACAGCGTCCGGGCCTCATCATGGCGGGCATCTACCGTGCTTTGCTCGAGGAGATCGCCCGCAGCGGCTACCGCGTGCTCGATCGCCGCATCGGCCTGACGCCGCTGCGCAAGGCATGGATCGCGTGGAAAACCTCGTGGTCTTACTAGGAAGGCAGAATTGAGCGCTCGTGTTGCCGTCATCGGCGGGGGCTACGCCGGTTTCGCGGCCGCCGTGACACTCGCAGCGAACAGACGCGACGTGACCGTGTTCGAAGCGGCACGCACCTTGGGCGGCCGCGCACGCCGCGTCGAAGCCAACGGCATCACGATCGACAACGGACAGCACATCCTTCTCGGTGCATACTCGCAGACGCTCGCGCTTCTGCGCCGGGTCCATGGGGAAGGCGCCGAGCACGACCTGCTCGAGCGGCGCAGACTTCGAATCGAGGCGTCCGATGGATTTCGCTTGGTGACGCCGCCGCTTGCCGCGCCATGGAACTTACTGGCCGGATTGCTGTTCGCGCGGGGCATTTCGTTTCGCGACCGGCTGCGCACCGTCGAGTTCGTTCGGCGGCTCGATCGTGGCGGCTTTCAATGCTCCGTCCACATGACCGCAGCGACATTACTGGAGGACCAGCCGCGAGCCGTCGTCGATGCGCTCTGGGAGCCGCTGTGCATCGCGACGCTGAACACGCCGATATCGGTCGCGTCGGCGGAAATCTTTCTCAACGTGCTCGCGGCCGCGTTCGCGTCCCGAGCCCGCGATTCCGACGTCCTTTTTCCGCGTGTGGACCTGTCGACGTTGTTTCCCGACGCCGCAGCGGCGTACGTTGCGGATCGCGGCGGGGAAATCCGTATGGGTACGACTATCGCCGCTGTTTCTACGATAGACGATTGCATTTTGCTCACGACCGGCTATCACGAGGAGCGTTTTGCCGCGGTCGTGGTGGCAGTGGGGCCGCACCAGCTCGAGTCCTTGCTGGAAAGCGCGCCTGGCGCGGCGCAAGCGCTGGCGAAAGTCCGTGCGTTCGCCTATGAACCCATACTGACCGCTTATCTGCAATACGGGCGTGCTCTGCCGATATCGCAACCGATGCTCAAGCTCGACGGAGCGCCGGGCCAGTGGCTGATCGATCGCGGACAGATCGCCGGACCTCCCGGGCTCGCATCGGTCATGATCAGCACCGAGCGACCGGGCACGCGTAAAACGCACGATGTGCTGGCGCGCGAAATCGATACACAATTGCGCCGCTCGCTGCCGGGCTTGTCCGCGCCCTCCTGGATGCAGGTTATTTCCGAGCGCCGCGCGACGTACGCGTGCATTGCGGGATTGCCGCGTCCGACGGCCGGAACCCTCGCTGCGCGCATGTACATCGCGGGCGACTATACCTACGGCGAGTTTCCTGCGACGCTGGAGGCCGCAACGCGCAGCGGCGTCGCGGCGGCGCGCGCGTTGTTGAAGGAGAGTCGCTGAGGCGCTCGCCTTTCATAGCACCCGCGCTTTTTCGCGGAGCAGGTATTTCTGAATTTTGCCGGTCGACGTCTTGGGCAGCGGTCCGAAGACAACGCTGCGCGGCACTTTGAACCGGGCCAGGCGCTCGCGGCACCAATCGATAATATCTTCGTCGGTGGTCTTTTTTGCGCCGGGTTTGAGCGAGACGAATGCGCACGGCGTCTCGCCCCATTTGGGATCCGGGCGCGCAACAACCGCCGCTTCCATGACCTGTGGGTGACGGTACAGGCACTCTTCGATCTCAAGCGAGCTGATGTTTTCGCCTCCGGAGATGATGATGTCCTTGGAGCGATCCTTGATCTCGATGTAGTTGTCGGAATGCCAGACCGCCAGGTCGCCGGTGTGATACCAGCCGTGGCGGAAGGCGCCTAGCGTCGCGACCGCGTTCTTGAGGTACCCCTTCATCACCGTGTTGCCCCGAAGCATGACCTCGCCCATGGTTTCTCCGTCCTGCGGAACGGGCGCATGAGTTGTCGGGTCGGCCACCATCGCCTGCGCGAGCGTCGGCATCGGCACGCCTTGGCGCGCCATGCGCCGCGCGCGATCCTGCAGAGACAATGCGTCCCAGTCGTCCTGCCACGCACAAATCGTCGCCGGGCCGTAGGTTTCGGTCAGGCCGTAGAGGTGGGTGACGCGGAATCCCATGCGCTCCATCGCCTCGATCACAGCCGACGGCGGAGCAGCGCCGCCGGTAGCGACGTCGACCGCGTGGCTCCAGGTGAGCTTGTCCTTGTCCGGCGCGTTGACCAGCATGTTGAGCACGATAGGCGCGCCGCATAAGTGCGTAACGCGGAAGTCGTGGATGGTCTTGAAGATTTGCGCGGGATCGATGCGCCGGAGGCAGACATGCGTGCCGCCCGCGGCAGTGACTGCCCACGTATAGGTCCAGCCGCTGCAATGAAACATCGGCAGCGTCCACAGATACACGCTGTCCGGCGCGAGGCGCAGCGCAAGCGCATTGCCGAGCGCATTCAAGTACGCGCCGCGATGATGATAGACGACGCCTTTCGGGTCGCCGGTCGTTCCGGACGTGTATAGCAGGCACATCGAATCCCATTCGTCGAGCGGTCCCGGCCAGCGGTATCCCGGATCTCCTTCGGCGAGCAGCTCTTCGTACGACAACAAACCGAGCCGCTCGCCGCCGGGCCATAGGGGGTCGTCGATATCGACGACGGGAAGCTCTCCCGACTGCTTCGCGAGTGCCGCTTTGACCACGGGCGCAAACTCGGTGTCGGCGATAAGCATTTTCGCCTGCCCGTGCTCCAGGCAGAACGCAATCGTCGCTGCGTCGAGACGGTAGTTCAGCGCATTTAATACCGCGCCGAGCGCCGGGACAGCGTAATGCGCCTCGAGCAGGGCCGGCACGTTAGGCGCAATGACGGCAACCGTGTCGCCGCGGCCGATGCCTTTTAGCGCGAGTGACGAGGCGAGCCGGCGACATCGTGCTTCGAATTCGCGATATGTCGTCGCCGTTTCGCCATGGCGAACGGCGATACGCTCGGGAAATGCAAGCGCTGTGCGCTCCAGAAACTGGATCGGCGTCAGCGGAACGTAATTGGCGGGGTTGCGGTCGAGACCCGAGGAAAAAGCGCTCACCTCCGCATTCATGGCCCGAGAGCTCATGTCGGCGGCGTTTGCGCGCCCGCTCCAAGCGCGCGCTGCATCAGCACCGTGTCCAGCCATCGGTCGAACTTGCGCCCGACCGCTGCGAGCACGCCCGCGTGCTCGAACCCCAGCGTCGCGTGCAACGCGATCGACGCGGCGTTCTGCGCCCCGCCGATAATCGCGACCATCTGCCGATAATTGCCTGCCTCGCATCGCCCGATGAGCGCAGCCAGGAGCGTGCGTCCGATTCCTCGCCGGGACCAAGCCGCATCGACATAAACCGAGTCCTCGACCGTATGCCGGTATGCCGGCCGCGATCGATACGCACTTGCATAAGCGTACCCCACTACACGCACATCGGCGGAAAGCGCAACGAGATAGGGGTATCCCTTGGCGACATTGTCGCGATATCGGCGGCGCATTTCCGCAGCGTCCGGCGCATCCAGCTCGAACGATCCGGTGTCTCGCTCGACATGAAAGGCGTAGATCGCCGCAATCGCTGGAATGTCCGCGTCAGCCGCATCTCGCACCTTGATCGCCATGACCCTTGCCCGCTCAAGGCGATCGCGTTCGGCGGCTGTCGCCGGTGCGATTGCGCAGCAACCGCCGTTTTTCGCGATCCCAGTCGCGAAGCTTCTCGGCTTCGCGCTTGTCGTATTGCTTTTTGCCGCGTGCAAGGCCCACTTCCAACTTGATGCGACCCTTGGTGAAGTGCAGATTCAAGGGCGTGAGGGTGTAGCCCGCCCGTTCGACTTTACCGATGAGCCGGTTGATCTCGACTCGATGCATCAGCAGCTTGCGCGTGCGCGTCGGATCGGGCCTGATGTGCGTCGACGCGGTAGCGAGCGGCGTAATGTGCGCGCCAAGCAGCACGATTTCACGGTTCTTGACGATCACGTAAGCTTCCTTCAGCTGCGCACGGCCGGCGCGAATCGCCTTGACTTCCCAGCCTTCGAGCGCGACGCCAGCCTCGAATTTCTCCTCGACAAAGTAGTCGTGGTAGGCTTTTTTGTTTTCGACGATGGTCATTGGCGCGCCCGTTTCCCACTATGCCGACACTGCCGACACCGGTCCGGACCTCATTGTAGCAATGGCCAGCGTCAATAAGTCCGTGCTCGTTCCGTACAGCGCGCAACAGATGTTCGATCTGGTCGCGCGCGCCGAAGACTATCCCAGGTTCATTCCCTGGTGCGCCGGCGCCAGGATCGTCGGAGGCACGCCCGATACGCCGATCGTTCGCCTCGACATCAACTATCACGGCGTCCGCGCGAATTTTACGACGGCCAACCAGAATTCTCCGCCGGACCGGATCGTCATCGAGCTGCGCGAAGGGCCGTTTCGGCGTCTCGATGGCACTTGGCGATTTCGAGCGCTTGCCCCGGCGGCAAGCAAGGTCGAGCTCGACCTGCACTACGATTTTGCGACGCCGACGCTGGAGAAGCTCGTCGGGCCGGTGTTCAACCATATCGCCAAGACTTTTATCGACGCGTTCGTCAAACGCGCCGAATCCGTGTACTCGCCAAGCGAGACTTGAGAACCCTGCACAGCGATGAGCCACGAGGTGTCCGTGACGGTGGTTTACGCGCAATCTGACAGCGTCGCCGAAGTCGAGCTTCGCCTTGCTGCGGGCGCAACCGTGGCGCAGGCGCTCGAGACCGCTGCGAAAGCGGGGCTCGACATGCCGGATCTTGCGCATGCTCCAGTCGGGATTTTCGGCAAGCGCTGCCCACGCGACGCGGTCGTCAAGCACGGCGACCGCATCGAAGTCTACCGGCCGCTCATCGCCGATCCCAAAGACTCCCGCCGGCGACGTGCAAGGGTCAAATGACCGCCGGACCGCGATTTTCGAATCCTTCAGTCGCCAATTTGCACGCTCGCGGAACATCGCCTAAAGTAGCGCGGCGATGAATGGCCGATGCCCTTTTCGATTTCGCGTTCTTGCCATCGCTGCGGCCTGCGCTACGTTTTCCTTGCCACCGGGAGCTTCCGCCGCCACCGAAGCCGAGGCGGCCGCGGTATCGGCTTCCCCCGCATCGGCGACAAATCGCGTCTGGAATCGCGCGCAGGATCTTGCGATATTTGCGCTTGGATTGATCGGTGTCGATTATCGGTTCGGAGGAAACACGCCGGAGGCAGGGCTCGATTGCAGTGGCCTGGTCGGCTATGTCTTTCAGCAAGTGACGGGAATCACCCTACCGCGCACGTCCCAGGAGCTCTCGCGCATGGGGAGAAGAGTTACCGTCGAGGACCTGAAGGTGGGTGATCTTGTATTCTTTAACACGCGCAGCCTTCCATTTTCGCACGTGGGCATTTATCTTGGCGACGACCGCTTTGTTCACGCGCCGAGCCACGGCGGCGAAGTCGAGATCGTCTCGCTCTCTGCGAAGTACTGGCACGCGCGGTTCAGCGGAGCGCGCAGGCTGGCCGCTGTCTCGACCGAAACGCGGTCGCAAGACACGCGTGCAGCCGGTAACGCATTGCCGCGCCTGCCGTCGACCGCGACCTCGCTTCCACCGTTGATGGAAACTCTCGCTGATACGGCGAACTAGCGCAAAACAGTCATCGCGAAGCCTCAGTCTCTCGCGCCGTGGCGACGAAGCGATGCCTCGATGGCTTCATTTCCCGCGCGCTTGGCCCATGACAGCGCGCTCGCGCCGTTCTCGTTGCGTCTGCCGGGATCCGCGCCTTTCGCCAACAACAGATCGACCGTGTCGGTATGGCCGCCGCGGACCGCCATCATCAATGCCGTCGTCCCGTTCGGTCCCTTGGCATTGACGTCAGCGCCCGCATCGAGCAGCAGGCGGACGACGTCGTTTTGGCCGCTGGTGGCGGCGTATGTGATCGCCGAATTGATTGCGGGCGTTCACCTTCGCGCCGCCACGCAACAGGACATCGACCGTGGGCTCGAAACCGGAACGAGCCGCTACGACGAGCGCGGGATTGCCTTCCGGATCGACGGTGTTGGGATCGATGCCACGCGCGAGCAGGGCTGCCACTTCGTCCGAGCGATCGACCGCTACCGCCTGCACGAACCGGTCGTAGAGCGCCTGCGCGTGCGCAGCCTCGAGACCGAATATGAGGCTTACCAAGAATGCGATGCCGATCGCGCGCCTAGCTCGTCGCACCGCTGATTCCAAAGAGTTGAAAAAAATTGGCCGACGTCATTGCTGCAACCTTTTCGACGGGCAAGCCGCGCAAACGCGCAATCTCCTCTGCAACATAACGAACGTAGGCAGGCTGGTTGAGCTTTCCTCGGTACGGCACCGGCGCCAGGTAAGGCGAGTCGGTTTCGATGAGCATGCGCTCGAGCGGAACCCGCCGGGCGACTTCCTTGAGCTGCCGCGCATTCTTGAACGTGACAATGCCGGAAAACGAGATGTAAAAGCCCTGGTCAAGCGCATCCTGGGCCACGTCCCATGTTTCCGTGAAGCAGTGCATCACGCCGCCGGCTTCGCCGGCACGCTCTTCGCGCATGATCGCGATGGTATCGTCAGCGGCGGAACGCGTGTGGATCACCAACGGTTTGTTGCATGCACGCGCCGCGCGTATGTGCGTGCGAAAGCGTTGGCGCTGCCACTCCAGGTCGCCGGTCAGTCGATAGTAGTCGAGGCCGGTCTCGCCGATCGCAACGACCTTCGGACGCGCCGCCAGCGCCAGAAGATCATCGACCGATGGCTCCGGTGTCTCCTCGTAATCGGGATGCACGCCGACGCTTGCAAAGATGTTGGAATGTTCCGCAGCCAGCGCCAACACGCCGGGAAGCTCGGGAAGATTCACTCCGATGCAAAGCGCGTGCGTGACGCGGTTCTCCGTCATCGCCTTGAGCACCGAAGGCAGTTGCCCGGTCGAAATCGACACCTGCCGCCTGTGTGTCGAGGCGATCAGGAATCAGGTGTCTGGGAGCAAAACCCGGATGTGCTGCAGGCGTGTCGAGGCGATATGATGCCTGATACCTGACATCTGATACCTGATACGGACAACTACATCGTATGCGTCGGCCGGTTCGATGCCATCGTCTCGCCGAGGATGCGTTCGATCGTTGCGCGCGCCGCCGCACCCGTGTCGTCGTTGGTGAACTGCACGCCGATGCCCTGAGTACGATTGCCCTGCACACCCTCGGGCGTCACCCAGACGACTTTCCCCTGAACCGCGATGCGCTGCGGATCGTCCATGAGCGACAGCAGCATGAAGACTTCCTCGCCAAGCTGATATGCACGGTTGGTGGGAATGAAGATGCCGCCGCCACGCAGGAACGGCATGTATGCGGCATGAAGCGCTGCCTTTTCGCGAATGTTGAGCGACAACACGCCGGGCCTTGCGACCGCCGGCGGCGTGGTGCCTCCATTGAAACGATCGATCGCCATGCTGGCTATCCTCGTCCGAACAACGTACGGTATTCGAAAAGCAGCGCCTCTGCCACCAGGCGCGGCTGTAGTGGATGCGCAAGCAACAAACGCTGCTGCAGCAGCGCTCGATAATAGCGGAACAGGGGCACGCGCGCCACCCGCGCCGCCAGCCGGGACAACGCCTCGACCCGGTCCGGATGAAAGCGCGGCGAAGCGCCCGCCGCGGCCGCTGCGAGATCGGCGGTCCACGTCAGCAGCCAATACAATGCGTCGCCAAGACGCGCCTTCCGCTCGTCCTTTGCCCCAGCGTCGATCTGCGCGCCCAGCGCGACCGGGGACAGGCGCTCCGGCCGCGCAAGCTCATCGAGAAGCGAGTCGCGCTGTCGCTGCAATGAAGGGTCGGCCAGGTCGAGCGCAAGAAGCGGGGACCCGCCTGCTTGAGCAAGAACGAGCTCAGCGCGGTCGACGCCACGCGCCTTCAACCAGGTGGCGGCGGACGCGGTGTCCGGCTGGGGGGCCGCAAGACGCAGGCAGCGGCTGGCGATGGTCGCCGGCAGGCGTGCGGGTTGGTGGCTCACGAGCAGAAGATAAGTTTGCTCCGGAGGTTCCTCCAGGGTCTTCAGCAGCGCGTTGGCGGCGGAAGCGTTCATCGCCTCGGCCGGCGCAATCACGGCGACCTTGGCTCGACTGCGATGCGCGGACAGATGCGTGAACTCGGTCAGCTCGCGAATCCTGTCGATCGCAATCGAATCAACGGGCATAGCGTTTCCCTCGTCATCGAACACGTAGGGCTCGATCACGCGCAGGTCGGGATGCGTCCCCTGGGCGACGTAAGTGCATCCGAGGCACATTCCACACGCGTCCCCGCTGGCGTCGGGGTCCTCGCACAGCAGCGCTCTCGCGAACTCGAGAGCCAGCATGCGCTTTCCGATGCCTTTGCGGCCGATGATGAGCAGTGCGTGCGGCCAGCGATCGCGCCGCGAAAGCGCGTGCGTCGCGACGTCGCGTTGCCACTCTGGCAATGGTTGCCAGCCGCCTGGCGTCACCGCAAGGCCGTCACTCATGGCGTCCTCAGAAGCGCTTCGAGGTCAGAACGCACGACGGCAATGGGACGAGTGCCGTCGACGACGTGGCAGCGCTGCGGGTCAGCGGCGGCGCGTGCGAGATACGTCGCGCGGACACGCTCGAAAAACGCCAATTCCTCGCGCTCGAACTTGTCCAGCGAGCGGCCCTTGGCAAGGCGCTCCCGGCCCACATTCGCGGGCACGTCGAAGATGAAGGTACGGTCCGGTCGAAAGCCCTCCAGCGTCGCGCGCTCGATCTCCGCGATACGGTTTGCATCGACACCATGACCGCCTCCCTGGTAAGCATACGTTGCGTCGGTGAAGCGGTCGCAGACCACCCACGTTCCGGACTCGAGGCGGGGCCAGATCTCGCGCTGACAATGCTCGCGCCGCGCCGCAAACATCAACAGCGTCTCGGTCAATGGCGTCATCGATTCGTGCAAGAGCATCTCGCGCAGGCGCTCCCCGAGCGGCGTGCCTCCGGGCTCGCGCGTGGACCACGCGTACCGGCCGGTGCGCTCGATCAGTTCCTTGATCCACGGAAGATGCGTGCTCTTGCCCGCGCCGTCGATGCCTTCGACGCTGATCATACGGCCCCGGTGCGGTGCGGAGGTCAACGAGGAATCGCAGACTGATCGATGCGCTTGAATCAGCGATAGCCGCGCTGGTATTTTGCCACGGCGCGGTTATGATCCGCGAGATTGGTCGAGAACTCGCTCGAACCGTCGCCGCGAGCGACGAAATAGAGATAAGGACTCGCGGGGGGATGAAGCACGGCGTCGAGCGATGCCTGACTCGGCAACGCGATTGGCGTCGGCGGCATGCCGTCGCGCATGTAGGTGTTGAATGCATTATCGGACGACAGGTCGCGCTTGGTCAGGCTGCCGTCGAAGCGTTCGCCTAGACCGTAGATCACCGACGGGTCGGTCTGCAGCCGCATCCCTCGCTTCAGACGGTTGACGAAGACCGCGGCGACAAGCGGACGGTCCGCCGGCCGCCCTGTCTCTTTTTCAACGATAGACGCGAGAATCAATGCCTGGTACGGCGATGAAAAAGGCAGGTCAGGCACTCGCGCCGCCCACGCACTCGCAAGACGCTCCTGCATCGTCCGATACGCGCGCGTCAACAGCGCCGCATCGGTCGAGCCGGCGGCGAAAAAATAAGTGTCGGGGGAAAAAAGCCCCTCAGGATCGGTTTCCGTGGCGCCGATCTTGTTCATCAGCTCCGTGTCGGGGAGATCGACTACAGTCTTCGCAACGTCGGGGTTGTCGCGGAGCGCGGCCTTGAGATCACGAAAACTCCAGCCCTCGACGATGGTGAGCGAGGTCTGAGTCACATCGCCTTGGGTCAGCTTGGCAAGAAGCCCCATCAGCGTCGTGCCGCCGGCGATCTCGTAGCTGCCGGCCTTGATCGCTCGATCCGCTCCTTTGAGCCGCGCCAGACCCACGAGCGTCCAATCGGCCGGAAGCACGCCGGCGGCAGTGAGCTCGTGCGCGACCGCTCGCAAGCTCGTGCCCGGCTTGACGCTAAACGCGTATGGCGATTTCGGGAGCGGAAGCGGGCTGGCAGTGGCCCACCAGTAAGACGCCCCCACAGCCGCGGCTGCGATTACGATGATCCATGCGATAAAACGCATGCGCTTCGCACCTCGAAATGGACACGAACCCTGGCGATTATAATGGTTGCA
>VBCZ01000302.1:1857-5661 GCA_005889025.1 Betaproteobacteria bacterium | reverse complement strand
TTAAGTGGCGCGCCGACCCAGCCGGACGGGTCATGCACGCTTGCGCAGAAAGACATGGGTCGCACGCTCGCCCGCGACATACTTCGCGCATTCATAGCCCAAAGCATGCATATCGATGTCGTTCAAGAGATGTTCTCCGGACCCCAGTAAGACAGGGCGAATGGCGAGATGCAGCTCGTCGATCAGGCCGGCGCGCAGATACTGCCGAATAGTAGATACGCCGCCACCGAGGCGGACGTCGCGGCCGCCCGCTGCAGCGCTCGCTTGCTCCAAAGCGGCGTGAATGCCTTCGGTGACAAAGCGAAACTCCGTACCTCCCGCCATCCTAAGCGGCGCCCGCGGGTGATGCGTCAGCACGAAGACGGGCGTGTGATACGGCGGCTCGTCGCCCCACCAGCCCTTCCAGCTGTCGTCCGGCCACGGGCCCCGGACCGGACCGAACATGTTGCGCCCAAGAATCCACGCGCCGATTCCGGCAAAACCTTGCTCCGCGATCCCGTTATCGACTCCCGTTTCGCCGTCGTCATGGCCGTGCATCCTCCGCCATACGCGCAGGGGGAAGAACCACTCCATTAGCTCGGGGCCCCTGACGCCGAGCGGATGCTGGAGATCCTGGTTCGGCCCGGCGCCGTAGCCGTCGATGGAAATTGCGAAACTTTGGACGCGGAGTTTCGACACTCAATTCCTCCCTGCTTGGTCAGTGGGAACGGTGGGCCACCTGACGCTCGCGATCAGCCGCCGCCGAGGGGTGGCCGGCTGCAGCAAGTTTGTCAGGTATTTCGGTGATGCCTTGACTCTATGCCATGGCTTCAGGTCGAGCTTCCCTTCGAAGGTCTCCATGCTGAGCTAATGCCGTGAACAACGATACGAAGTGGACAGATGATCCAGGAACCGTCCAATTGATCGATGATAATCGCGCACGGCACCTCCGGCGCTGCCTAACATTTGCCGTGAGCGGCAGCCGGAAGCCAGCGAGGCCGGCTCGAGGATGTCCGCTCGATGGAGGGGTCAGGCGTCACTTCTCTGACAGAGCCAGGTTTGCCCCGAGGCCGACAAAAGCCGCCGCGAAGCCGCGACGCAGCCACGCTTGAACGCGCGGCGATTCTATGACTGCCCTTCGGAACGCGTGGGCAAGAAAGCCATACATCACGAAGATTGCAAGAGTCATAGCCATGAAGACGCCACTAAGGACGAGCAGTTGCGCCAGCGGTGATGTAGCAGCGGGCTCGACAAACTGCGGCAGGAAGGCAAGAAAGAAGATGGTCAGCTTCGGATTCAGGATATTGAGTAGAAACGCCTTGACCACGATGGTTGGCGCCGACCTTTCCGAAGAATTGCTCTCGATCGCAAAGGCCGTCTTGTCCCTCCAGGTTGCATAGGCAACATAGAACAAGTAAGCGACGCCCGCAAACTTGAGGGCCTGGAATGCAACAGCACTGGTGTGCAGGACTACTGCGAGCCCGAGCGTGGTGGCCAAAAGGTGAGGGACAATACCGGCCGTACAGCCGATCGCGGCGAACACGCTCGCTTTCCGCCCTTGAATGAGGCCGGTTGAGACGGTGAACACCACGCCCGTTCCCGGAATCACAACAACGATCAGAGACGTGATGAGGAACTCAAGAGTGATCATGTGAGAAATTCCCTGAACGGCGGAGTAAAACTATGGGTGTAAGGTCTCTTCCGAAAGCGAGGAAGGGCGCGGCGCGGACGAACGACAACATCACGTCGTCTTGAACCCATGGTGAATCCACCGGCGTCGATCCACACCAACCGCAGTGCAGTGCCATCGTACAAATTCAGGTCTCGGCTGCCAAGCCTCCCGCGTGGGAAGAAACAGCCCGCGTCGGGATCGGGCCGTGGGCGCAAGCCGCGCCGACTGATCGCTTCACCCGGTTCGAGGATCAGTCGCCTCACAACTATCGTCCCGCGTCGGCTGATTGTCTCTTCGACCATGTGAGACGTCCGGGTTGAGCGCGAGGGTCAGGCGGCGGCGTTCCCAGGAACCGAATTGTTTGGCCAACGATACGTTGTTCGCAACCGCGGGCCCTTAAAGTGTCATAGCATGTATCTCATCTAACTTCTTCTTCAGTGCTTCCGTGGCGGCGCCATTCTTGTAAGCCATGAGAATCAGCTTCACGGAGATGAGAAAAACACCCGCCTCCAGAAGCAAGTGATGGGAGAGGCCCTTCAGAAAGAGCGCTACCAAGAACAGTACGAGGGTGATGGCGATTACAACCCATGACCACGAGTCAATGTGTCTTGTGATTGCATTCATGGGCAGTAACCTTTCTCCACCGTGATGATTCTTGTTAACGTCGTAGGATTAACGAACTAAAGAGCTTTTCGAAATTGGATGACGGAATGGAATGGCCTAACGGCGCCACGGCCCTTCGGCTCCGCGCAGAGCCTGCCCTGAGCCTGGCGAAGGGATAGACTGCGGCCGGGACCCAATCTGCGGTGAGGAACTTGGATCCCGGCCTTTGCCGGGATGACGTGACTGTCGTGTCACTCAATTACGCAAATCTCGATAGTAGGCTAGCGAATTAGCAGATCCAGCTCGCGCGCATCGAGACCCGCCTCGCGATAGTACTTTCTAGTCAGTTCGAGCAGGGTGAATCCATCCTCGTAGGCAGCAACACCAGCGTTGGCCGGCTTGTCCAGATAGATGAGGCCACCCTCGACGACAAACATCACCAACGCTGGTTCTGGTGAGTCTTCCGTGATAACCAGCGTGTGAGCTTCGCCGGCGGGTTCATAGATGAAGGTCCCAGGCTTTGCGACCCAGTCGTGCTCGAGGTATCGCCAGTGCCCGCGCATCGTATAACCACGCACCGTCCCAACGTGGTAGTGAGTGCCCAGCATGGCGCCGGGGAGACCTTTTAGAACAACGCTGAATCCGCCGGACGTGACATTGAAATGACAGGGCTGCAGCCAGACACCATCCGCGTAAGGCACCCACCGGCCGTCGTCCGCTATGTCGATATTGGTAACGAAGTGCTCGCGGCTTCTGCGACTCGGGTCGAGGCCATCGGTAAAACTGTTGAAAGCAGTGATCGGCATAGGTCTCTCCTCGGTTAGTCAACACCTGACGCGTCGGTTTCCGCTCGAAACCGCGGACCAAACTACGATAACCTTCCCGAGTGTACCGTGGACTGGCTTCTTCCAAGAGCGGCCTAACGGGCCAAGCTAACCGGCGCGCCACCGAAGCGAGCAACAAAGCGACGATGCAGCGCGCGAGGCTCCCTGTTGGCCGACTATGCGGCGCAAATCTTGTTGCTCGAAGACAACGTCGCTGCCCTAACGAGGAAACGAGAAGAGATTGACAACTCGGCTATCGTAATGGAATCTCTTACAGCCTTGAAGGGAGGCCATGATGATTCGCGACATGCTTGGTCTAGTTTCGGCGGCCGCTTTCCTCGCCGCATGTGCTCCTCCGCCTCCTCCCGGAGCCCCTGCGTTGGCGCAGCCATCATTGGTGTCCGTCGGACTGCGGGGCTCGCAAATATGCGGGCCGTTCACCACCCAGGTCGACGGGACCTTCGCATTCGTTTGCGTACCCTTTCCGACCACAATTGCAAGCGGCTGGGAACTCAACCCTGATTGGACGACGGATGCGCAGGGAAAATTGCGCGCTAACAAGGCGGCGATTGTAACCTTGACGACCACCAGCCTTGCTGCGATCGAAGTAACGTACAGGGCATCTCCCACTGCGGCATGGGTTATGCGGCAAGTATCTACGGGTCAATACGCGGTCCCGCCCACAATCTCGCAACGCGCAGTCGAAGTCTCTGCGGTGGACGACGG
>VBCZ01000302.1:0-1801 GCA_005889025.1 Betaproteobacteria bacterium | reverse complement strand
TGCTGGTCACGCTCTTGCGTGCTCCCTCGACCGAACGCTGCGCCGACAGCGGCGACGGACCAATTCTTGGATCTACGACTGGCGTTGCATCTCCACCACCGACTTCCCCGCAGTCGTGTCCCGGCGGCGCACCGAAACAACAGGTTATTTTGTGCCTGCAGTGTCCCAAAAACGCTCCGCAGGGCCTATGGGACGCCGAATCGGACGAAGTATGTTCCGCTGCGGCCTATCTTGCGCAGCGAAGAAACGAAAAGCCAACGTGCGACGTATGGCAGGTGGCCACCGTGGAAGCTTGCATCTTCCCGTGACTTGCATAGCTGTCATCGCGCAGCTGATAAGCTTGCGTTCCCCTCAACGGAGGGGTGCGCGGAGCGACATCGGATGCCGCTCGACAACCCGGGCCACCTTACCGGCTCGTCTGTTCGAGGACTATGAAACAAGCTGTGCGCCATACCCGCGGTGCCGATGCTGTGACAGAACGAACACGCCAGCCAACCATGGCGATAGATGCGGACACGCTTCCAGATCGTTTTTGACCAGACTAGCTGTGCCAATAGCCTTGCCGTCCTCAAGAGCGATGAAAGTTACGGGGCAGCCTGCTGCATTCAGTCTCTTTCGGATTCGGACTTCCGCTCTTTCGCGCGAAGCGCCCGGGTTGAGATAGCCGAATTGCTCAAATAGCCAGCCGGCTACAGTTGAAACGAACTCTGGGCGCTCTGCCAGGAGGCGGATTTCGATGATGCCTAACGAACCAAGCTCACTGGCGCGACGACGGACGGGCGACAGGCCCGCGGAGGAGCGTCCGGGTTGAGCGAGAAGTTAGCTTTCATAGAAGGCGGAAGAACCTGTCCACCCTTGGAAGGTAATAGTGATCGTAGTTGAGCGAGATCACGATCGTCCTTGCATTCCCAACGATCTCGTTACGAGGAATGAAGCCATAGACTCTCGAATCGGCACTGTTGTCCCGATTGTCTCCCAGCACCAAGTAACGGTCTTTCGGGACCTTGACAGGACCGAACGTGCTCAAGCGGCTCTTTCCAGTGCGCGCCAGTTCGATTCGGTGCGACATCCCGAGATACGATTCGATAGCGAATATCGCGTCATCCGAATACTCCACGGCGAAATATTGGGCGTCGATGCCGTTGATGGTTAGGCGGTTGTCTCTCATCTCCACGGTGTCGCCCGGCAAGCCGATTACGCGCTTGACGAGACGGGTATCGGCAAGCTTTGAATCGAAGACGACGACATCACCGCGCTTGGGGTCTGCAAACTTGTAGATCGAGATCTGAGTGAGCGGAATCTTGAAGTCGTAGGCGAGTTTGTTCACGAGTATCCGGTCGCCCTCAAGAATTGTCGGTTTCATAGAACCCGTCGGAACCACATTCCAGTCGGCCAAAGCACTGCGGAAAATGATCATCAAGAAAAGGAAGAGGGCAAGACCTCTGTATTCGCGCCACGCCTTGATAAGACCGCTCTTCATATCCAATCTCCTATTTTGTCTCAATGAAAAAGCTACACGAACCCAGCTAACCGGCGCGCCGAGGAGCGTCAGGGTTGAGCGAGAGATTAGGCATCGGAACGCCACCTGATACGCCACGGCATCAATGCCTCGCGGGCCATGAGTTGACGACCTTGGCGCACAACGAATACCCAAACAACACCATACCAAAGTGCCGCTAGGCCGACGACCACAAGGAGCCAACGCGGTGTGAAAACTCCGATCACGAGCGCAACCAAGCCGGCGCAAAGCCACACCACAGCTAACAGTCCACCGACGACCCGAACGGTGCGCGGCGACTGA
>VBCZ01000034.1 GCA_005889025.1 Betaproteobacteria bacterium | reverse complement strand
GGAGCAGGCCTGCACTGGTAGAAGGGGCTCGCGCGTTGTGAAATTTCTGCCAGCGTCAGCCAATCTCCGGGGTCAGAGGCGTCGGCATCACGACCGTCGCCGTCGTTGGCCACATCCGGGTCGCTGATCATGTCGTAGCCCGGCAGCAGGTTGCCGCCGGCCGCGACGGCCAACAGGTCCGGGTGATCGAAACGCACACCGGTATCCAGCACTGCCACCACGACGCCCGGACTGCCGGTCGTCACGTTCCAGGCCGGCTCGACATTGATCGATGACTGCACGGCACCCGTCGGTGCCCGCAGGTACCACTGGCCCACGGCCGGGCCGTTTCCAATCGGGCCGGCCGCATACAGCGGGTCGTTCGGCGCCGCGACGAGGTGCCGGCGTTGATCAGGCACGGCGTATTCGACCTCGCTGTCGAGAGAGAGCCGCTGCGCCAGTTCGGCGGAGGTGATGCCGCTCGCGAATACCACCTGTGAGCGATCGGACACCGCCGAGCCGGCGCTCATCGTCAACCCCATCCGCTGGCCGAGTGCGCGAGGGCGGTTTGTGCTTGAATTTGCATCGGGCCCGCGGCGAGCAGCACGGCGCACAGTGCGACAAGGCTGGGACAGGTCTTGCGCGTCAATCGTATCTCTTCTCTTGCTGGCGTCACGTGCAGGGTGAGGAAACGGATAGGAATTGCAACGATCCGAACCGGCGTATTCGGATTGAGTTGGCCTCGTCATCAGGATATACGCCGCAGCGCGATCCGCACAATGCGCTGCGGACCGCGTTTACACACTGTTACACGGGGCTTCGTAGGTTAGTTCGGGATACGACGTGAAGTTCGCGACGTATCGGCAGTACGAAGGGAGCGCAAGGCTTGTCCGTTGCGCTGTCACCCTTGCTCCGTGGCGCATTGATGCAATCGCGACGGTCGGCAGAAATTCATCATCGTCATGAAAGAGCCAAGTGGCATTCGCTGTTGTCTTGGCCGCGAGGGTCTTTTGAATGCCCAGCATGAAACCTCGGAATCCGGCCTGGTTTTGCGGGCTGTGCCGCACGGTTTCGGGAGGCTTACAGCCAATCATCTCTTCCTTCGCTGTCGGCAGGCTTTACAAGCAGCAGTTTTCTGCCCGCAACTTTAAGCGCTAAGTCTTGGAATTGGCGTGATTTTTATCTTATGGCTTAGTTCATGCTTGCCCACACAGACTAATACCAAAGCCAGCCGAATCAACTTGGCTGCGCGCCGGGGATTGCATGAACCGTTCCACGATGGGTCTCACACGCCGATTTGCACTCCGAGTCCCTGCCCTTGCCGTGCTCGGTCTACTTGCGCTGGCGAGCCCTCAAGCGCAAGCCGGCTTCGCACTCGGCGATGCGGCGAACTACATCATTCTGTACGAAGGCGGCAACAGCGCCTCCCAGCTCAGCATCAATAATTTTGGGACAACCGGCATCTGGATCGGCGACATCGGCATCGCCGGCGTCGGACGGCTCGCAGCGACGGGACCGGGCACGCTCAACGGCGACATAAACTTTTCTGCACTGAACACGGGGCAGGCAAGTATCTCGAATACCACCGTCAATGGGACGGTCAATTACGGCGTCGCGCAGGTCCAGCTCGATATGAGCGATTTGAACTCGCTCTCGAGCTTATTGGGCGCGGAGCTCGGCACCGCCTTGGCAATCAATACGAGCTCGGACCAAACGGTCTTGACGAGCACTGGCATGTTGGATGCCGGCGGTAATCGAGTTTTCACGGTGGCGTCGGTCAACACCGGCAATGGCGAAAACCTGATCATCCGGAGCGACGGCACCCAGAACGTCGTGTTCAACGTGAATACCCCAGGTGACGCGCAATTCCACGGCAATATCCTGTTGCAGGATTTGGCCGGCATTGCTTACGGTGATGCGGGATATACGGGCTTGTCACCGAACCAGGTGCTCTTCAACCTGTATGCCGGCGCGGCGCTGGGGGGCGGCGACACGCTGAGTGCCAACAACAACGGCAACAACGCGCACCCTGCAAACATCATCTATGGCACCTTTCTGGATCCGAACGGCGCGATTTCGTTCGTGAACACCCGGTTCGTCGGCCACATCTTCGGTGGCGACAGCGTGAACATGCAAATCGTTTCCGGCGACACCCTCACGTTACCGGCCATCCCGCCCCGCCAAACCGTCCCCGAACCCTCGACGCTCGCAACCGCCCTGTTGGGCCTCGCCCTACTCGGCTTGGCACGAGTTCGCCGCACAGATCGCCGAATCTTGGGTCGCGCGCCGCACTGACGGCCAGTGGGCTGAGGAAGAATAAAGCCCGCAGCAAGCCAGCCTCGCCGCAGATCCGAACGAATCCCCTCCTGGAAAGTCCGGCAGGGGATTTTCATTTTAGTGCCACCGTTGATCTACGCGCCTCTTCGCGCTCTGGGCACGCAACGAAATCAACCGCAGGTTGCCCGACCTTGCGCAACGGGCGCTGGATCGCGTGCAGGCATGGACGAACCTGTCCGCGGCAGAGAGCACGCGATTGCGCCTGCCGATCGGCGCAGATGCATGTGGCATCCGGCGGTTGAAGATCGAGTTCAGAATTTAGCGCATGTGCGGAGCACCTGGCCCCTACGCGAAACCTCTGTGGCTGACGCGCCGGTTGCGACAGAGAGCGATGGCGCAAGTACGTTACACCTGAAAAAAAGGACCCGCATCGCTGCGAGTCCCTTGAATGATTGGTTGCGGAACAGGATTTGAAATGGGAGAAA
>VBCZ01000304.1 GCA_005889025.1 Betaproteobacteria bacterium | reverse complement strand
TAACGCCCGCGGACGATCTGGTGCGCGACTGGCCGCCGCCGGACTTCGGCTTCGCGCAACACATCTCGTACATGGTTCAGTGGTATTCCCTGGCGGCGCTTGCCGTGGTCCTGTGGCTGGCGCTCAACTGGCGCCGCCGCGAATCGTCCGATGACTCGTCCGGATAGGCACCGAAGTCGCCGCACGCTCATCATGCTGGCGATCGTATGCGTCGCACCGGTCGTCGCGTCCTATGTAGCCTATTACTGGCTCAAACCCGCCGGCCGCTTGAACTACGGCGAACTGCTCGAGGCCTTGCCCGCATCCGAAATCGCCGGCACGCAAGTCGACGGCGCGCCATTTCGCTTGTCGGCGTATCGGGGGAAATGGGTGCTTCTGGCCGCGGACGAGGGAACCTGCGAGGACACGTGCCGGCGCAAGCTCTACGCGACCCGGCAGGCACGCACCATCCAGGGCCGCGAGCAGCAACGCGTCGTGCGTGTGTGGCTGCGGCGCTCCGACGCACCGCCGCCCGCCGCCGCTCCTCTGTCGCAACAGCCCGGACTCATCGCGGCGCGCATCGAGCCGGCGCGCTGGCCCGTGCTTCATGGCGTCGGTGACACGGGCCAAAACATCTTTATCATCGATCCGCTGGGTAACCTTATCCTGCGTTATCCCGCGGACCCCGATATCAAGCGCATGGCCAAAGATCTGGAACGCCTGCTGTGGGCATCGAGAATCGGATGAGTGGAGCAATGGTAAAATCGCCGCATTTCCCGTCTGCACTTCGATTCCCGTGACCGCACTGACTCTGCCCCAAAACCGGCTGCGGCGATTCCTCGCGCTGACCAAGCCGCGAGTCGTGTCGCTGATCGTATTTACCGCGGTGATCGGCATGTTTCTCGCCGTTCCCGGATTGCCTCCGATTCACGCGGTCGTGTTCGGCACTCTGGGCATCGCGCTGGTGGCGGGCGCCGCGGCCGCCATCAATTGTCTGGTCGAGCAGAAGATCGACGCCGTGATGGCGCGCACGCGCAACCGACCGTTGCCGCGGGGCGAGATCTCCGCGCGGGAGACACTCCTCTTCGCAACGGCGGTCGGCTGCGCTGGGCTCGTGATCCTGTGGCTCGAGGTGAATCCGTTGACCATGTGGTTGACGCTGGCGACCTTTGTCGGCTATGCGGTCATTTACACCGTCCTGCTCAAGCCGGCGACTCCGCAGAACATCGTTATCGGCGGCGCCTCCGGCGCGATGCCGCCGGTGCTGGGTTGGGCTGCCGTCGCCAACGACGTCGCACCCGAGGCGCTCATTCTTTTTTTGATCATTTTCGTGTGGACTCCGCCGCATTTCTGGTCGCTGGCGCTGTACCGGGCCAAGGAGTATGCAAAAGCCGAGCTGCCGATGCTGCCGGTGACGCACGGGCCCGCGTACACGAGGCTGCAGATCACGCTCTATACGGTCGCGCTCTTTGCCGTGACGCTCATGCCGTTTGCGATTCGCATGAGCGGCTGGATCTATCTTGGCGCGGCGGTCGGGCTGGGCGCGGTGTTCATCGGTCATGCGGTCGCGATGATGCGGCGCTATTCCGATAGATTGGCACGCGCAACGTTCCGGTACTCGATTGTTTATCTCGCGACGTTATTCTCCGCGCTGCTGATCGACCACTATATTCGCACCTACGGCAATGACGGGTTGTAGAGCCGAATTCATTCGGCCGCGCTGGTGGAAGAAGGGGCCCGCGCGAATGAATTCGCACCTGCAGTAGCAGCTTGCTTACAGCCATGAAACAACGTGCCAACGAGATTCTGTTTTTCGTTTTGATTGCGCTTTCATTGGCCGCCTGTGGGCCTTCCTCGCCCAAGTTCCAGGGATCCGACGTAACCGGCTCGACTTTTGGCCGCGACTTCAAGCTCACCGATCACACCGGCAAGGTCCGCACGCTGGCCGATTTTCGGGGCAAGGCGGTGGTCATTTTTTTCGGATACACGCAATGTCCGGACGCCTGCCCGACGACGCTCTCCGAGCTCAATGCGGCGATGGCGCGGCTCGGGCCGGAGGCCGATCGCGTGCAGGTCCTGTTCGTGACCGTCGATCCCGACCGCGACACACCCGAGCTGCTATCGCGCTATGTGCCCGCGTTCAATCCCGCATTCCTCGGTCTTTACGGTGATGCCGCCGCCACCGCCGAGGTCGCAAAGGAGTTCAAGGTGCTGTATCAGAAGCAGCCGGGCGCGACGCCGGGCAGCTACAGCATGGACCACTCGGCCGGGACATTCATTTTCGATCCGCAGGGACGCTTGCGGGTATACGTTAGCTACGGCCAGGGCCCGGATGTATATGCGCACGACATCCGCGAGTTGTTGCGTGCCGCGTCATGAGCCTCCGGCTCGGAGCGAGAACGGACAAGCGCCGGCGACGGCTCAGCGTGAAGGGTTGCTCTGGTTTTCGATGAGCTCGATCTTGTAGCCGTCGGGATCCTGCACAAAGGCGATCACCGTCGTCCCGCCTTTGACGGGGCCTGCCTCCCGCGTCACCGCGCCTCCTTTGGCGCGCACCGCTGCGCAAGCTGCCGCGGCGTCGGGCACGGCGATCGCGACGTGGCCAAAGGCCGTTCCGAGCTCGTAGTGGTCGACGCCGTAGTTGTACGTGAGCTCGAGCACCGCGTGCTGCGACTCGTCACCGAAACCGACGAAGGCAAGCGTGTACTTCTGCTCGGGGCGATCGGTGGTTCGCAGCACTTTCATTCCAAGCACGTCGGTGTAGAAATCGATCGAGCGCTGCAGATTCCCGACACGCAGCATCGTGTGCAGAATCCTCATCGGCGCCTGGCTAGAATTCGACCAGCTCATAATCCTCCTTCCGCGCCCCGCAATCGGGGCAGGTCCAGTTCGGCGGAACATCCTCCCATTTCGTTCCAGGCGCAATACCGGTATCCGGATCGCCGGCGGCTTCGTCGTAGATGTGGCCGCAGATTAGACACATGTATCTTTGAGGCAAATCCGCGATGCCCAATCCGACAGATCAGGACCCTGACTTCCCTCCGCTGGTGCTCACCTTCGCCGCGTCCGATCCTTCCGGCGGCGCGGGCGTTCAGGCCGACATCATGACGCTCGCCAGCATGGGTTGCCACCCGCTGTCGGTGATCACCGCGATCACCGTGCAGGACACCATGGGAGTCGAAGCGCTGCAGCCGATCGACGCCGATTGGGTTGCCGACCAGGCACGCTGCCTGCTCGAGGACATGCCTGTCGATGCATTCAAGATCGGCGCGCTGGGCAGCGTCGAGAACATCGCGGCCATCGCGGAGATTCTGTCCGACTATCCCGACGTGCCGCTGGTGCTGGATCCGGTGCTGGCGTCCGGCCGCGGCGACGAGCTTGCGAGCGATGAAATGCTCCACGCGCTGCGGGAGCTGCTTTTGCCGCAGACGACGATATTGACGCCGAACAGCATGGAGGCGCGGCGGCTCGCGGAGGCCGACGATAACGACGAACCATCGCTTTCCACCTGCGCGCAACGGCTCATCGAAACGGGTTGCGAGTTCGTGCTGATCACCGGCACCCATGAACCGACGCCACAGGTCATCAATACCCTGTACGGCAAAGGCGGGGTCGTGCGCACCGACAGTTGGCAGCGTCTTCCGGGCAGCTATCACGGCTCGGGCTGCACGCTTGCATCGGCGATCGCGGCGATGCTCGCCAACGGTCTCGAGCTTCCCGAGGCTGTCCGCGAAGCGCAGGACTACACCTGGCACGCGCTGCAGAAAGCCTATCGACCCGGGATGGGCCAGTTCCTTCCCGACCGCCTCTTCTGGGCACGCGAAGACGATGCCGAACCACGCGCCGAGACGTCCCCGCCGTCGCAGCCGTCGGATCTGCATCGGCATTGAGCGTTGCCCGTGCTAGAGATTCCGCGCGGGCCGGCGCGCGCGCCGATTTCGGGCTTGTATGCGCTGACGCCCGACACCTCAGACACCGAACTGCTCACTGCGCGCGTCGCCGCTGCGATCGCGGGCGGCGCTAGCGCCGTCCAGTATCGCAACAAGTTCGCGTCACCTGAGCTCAAGCTCCTGCAGGAGCGGGCACTGCGCGTCATCTGTCGCGACCGCGCAACCCCTTTTCTCGTCAACGATGATGCAGACCTTGCGCTTGCGGTCGATGCCGACGGCGTGCATCTGGGCAAAGACGATGCCTCGGTTGCAGCGGCGCGGGCGCTGCTCGGACGATCCGCGGTGGTAGGTGTCTCGTGCTACGACCAACTGGAGCGAGCCGCTGCCGCGGTTGACGCGGGGGCTGACTATATCGCGTTCGGCAGTTTCTTCTCCTCCGCGGTCAAGCCCGCGGCGACGCGCGCGCAAGCCTGCCTGCTCACGGCCGCAAAATCCCGTTGGCCTCTACCGGTGGTCGCGATAGGCGGCATAACCGCGGCCAACGCCGCGACGTTGATCGACGCAGGTGCGGACGCAGTCGCCGTGATCTCGGCGGTGTTCGACGCGTGTGATGTCGAGTCCGCGGCAAGAGCAATCTCGCGCCTGTTCGACGAAAGTGCGCTGCGCCGGCGCCGTTGAAAGTCGCACTGGTTATTCCTGTGTTTTCATTTGCAGCCGGACGAGACCCATGACGCGTAACGCAGAGCTGTTTGCCCGCGCGCAGAAGACGATTCCTGCCGGGGTCAATTCCCCGGTTCGCGCGTTTCGCTCGGTCGGCGGCACGCCGCGATTTGTGGTTCGCGGCGAAGGCGCGTATGTGTGGGACGCCGACGGCAAGCGCTATATCGACTACGTCGGCTCGTGGGGCCCGGCGATACTCGGTCATGCGCATCCGCGGACGGTGCACGCGGTGCAGGAGACGGCGGCACGCGGCTTGTCGTTCGGCGCACCGACCGAATTGGAGATTGAGATGGCGGAGACGCTGTGCCGCCTGGTCCCGTCGATGGATCTGGTGCGGCTTGTCTCGTCGGGAACCGAGGCGACGATGACGGCGCTGCGTCTCGCGAGAGGATTCACCGGCCGCGCCAAGATCGTCAAGTTCGAGGGTTGTTATCACGGCCACGGCGACAGCCTGCTGGTCAAGGCGGGCTCCGGGGCGCTCACCTTCGGAGCGCCCTCGTCCGCGGGCGTTCCTTCGGCGATCGCAGGCGAGACGCTGGTGCTTGCGTACAACGATCTCGAACAGGTTGATGCGGCGTTCCGCGCGCATCCGGACGCGATCGCCGGCGTGATCGTCGAGCCGGTCGCGGGCAACATGAACCTGGTTGCGCCCGCGCCCGGATTCCTCCACGGGTTGCGCGAGCTTTGCAACCGCCACGGGGCGGTATTGATATTCGACGAAGTGATGACCGGATTCCGCGTGCATCTGAAAGGGGCTCAAGGCCTCTATAGCATCGCGCCGGATCTGACGACGCTCGGGAAAGTGATCGGCGGCGGCATGCCCGTCGGCGCGTTCGGCGGCCGGCGCGAGATCATGGAACGGATCGCGCCGCTCGGCCCGGTCTACCAGGCAGGAACGCTTTCGGGCAATCCCGTCGCGGTCGCGGCGGGGCTTGCAACGCTTGCAGCAGTCGAGGAGCCCGGTTTCTACGAGACTCTGGGCGCGCGCGCGCAGCAACTGTGCGTCGGACTTGCGCAAGCCGCGGAAGAAGCGGGCGTCGAGTTTTCTGCGCAATCGATCGGCGGGATGTTCGGCATCTATTTCGCCGCCCGTGCCCCCGATACGTTCGAGGCCGTGATGGCGACCGACCGCGATCGCTTCAATCGATTCTTCCATGCGATGCTCGACGCCGGCGTGTATCTCGCGCCCTCGGCCTTCGAAGCGGGCTTTGTATCGGCGGCGCACAGCGACGCGGACGTCGAGGAAACGGTGCGGCTCGCGGGGGCTGTTTTCAACGCTGTCAGTTAAACCTTCGCCGCCGGCTTCTCGCGCCTGTCGACCGGGGCATCGAGCCGCAGCTTGTGCAAGTGCTGCGGCGGCGACGACCCATCGGGCATCCTGCCGACGAAATAAAAGCGCTGCCAGGCCTCCTTCAGAGTCGTAGGGTCCTTGGCCTTGAACTTCTGCATGAACTCGTCTCGGCGTTCCTTCCACGCCATCGTCTGAGCCTTGAGCTCGGGCTCTTCGTCCAGATCGACGATTTCCGGCTCGATGCTTTGCAATGCGCCGTGCGGTATCGGAAAGACCATGCATATCGGCTCGTCCTTGTCGAAGCGAACGCTTCCGGCGCGCGTCATCTGCCAGTTCATGGTGAACGGATAGGGGAGCCAGTCTGTCTCTATCACTCCGGTGAGCGGCGCGATACCATCCTTGAAGCTGTTGAGTGTGCCCGACGCAAACAAATCCCACCCCGGCTCCGTCCGAAACAGGTACCAGAGATGGAACGTAATGATTCCGTAAGCGAAATGCGACACGACGACATCTGAAAGTTGCGCATAGCCGTCGAGCGATCTGATCGCGATGTCGCGCGCGAGTTTGCCGCCATTCCAGGTGACGGTGAAAGAACAGGGAGACAGGATTTCCCAGCCATGGCTGTTCGCAATATTGAGCGGCAGGCAGCGATACGCATGATTGTCGGGAATTCTGTCCATCCATGCGCGCGTCGTCATCGCTGGGCGGATGATGGGCGGATCGGGCTTTAGCGCATAGCAAGTGAGTTTCATGACGATTTGGGCCAAGAAGCGTCGGGTGAAGGCGACATTCTAGCGTTGCGGCGTCGTTGGACAGCGACAGCCCGATGCAAGAATCCGGCGCAACGCCTTGATTCATGCGGGTTCGCGACGAATCGACGCTGCTCGCTATGCTATCATCCAGCGATCAAAATTTGTGCAATCGAAACGTTGAACGTCGTTCATAAAAAACGCATCGGCGAAATTCTTATCGAGCGGGGCAAGCTCGATGCCGCGGGACTCGAGCGTGCGCTGCGGCTGCAGCAGGAGTCCGGTGAAAAGCTCGGTGCGCTGCTTGTGTCGCTCGGCGTCGTTGCACAGCGAGACGTCGCCGAAGCGCTTGCGGCTCAGCTCGGGCTGCCGCTCATCGAAGCCTCCGGTTATCCGGAAATGCCGATTCTGGAGGAGCGTGTCTCGGCGCGCTTCCTGCGCGAGTCGCGCGCGCTTCCGCTGGCCGAAGACGAGGAAGAGCTCGCGCTGGCGATGGCCGATCCCACCGACTCGTACACCATGAACGCGTTCGAGATGGTCACCGGCCGCAAGGTCAAGCCACAGGTCGCGATCCCCACCGAGCTCGAGGCAGCGTTGGAGCGCCTCTACGGCGCGGGCAAGTCTGCGCTGGGACAGATCGTCGGCGACGTCGAGCAGCGCGACGACATCGGATTCGATGCCGATATCCAACAGTTGAAGGACCTCGCGTCCGAAGCGCCGGTGATACGCCTGGTGTCTCTCGTCATCACCAACGCGCTGGAAATGCGCGCGTCCGACATCCATTTCGAGCCTTTTGAAAATCGCCTGATCGTGCGCTACCGGATCGACGGCGTGCTGCATGAAATCGAGTCGCCGCCGCGCCGCCTCGCCGCGGCGGTGATCTCGCGGATCAAGATCATGGCCAACCTGGACATCGCCGAGCGCCGCTTGCCGCAGGACGGGCGCATCAAAATCCGCGCGGCGGGCGAGGAATTCGATTTGCGCGTGTCCTCGTTGCGGATTCTCGACAAGGGCGGCGTCGCTCTCGATTTCAGGCGGCTCGGCTTCGAGGACGACACGCTGAAGGCGTTTCTCGATGTTCTCATGGAGCCGCACGGCATCCTGCTTGTAACGGGGCCCACCGGCAGCAGCAAGACGACGACGCTCTACACCGCGCTCGACCGGCTGAACAAGCCCGACGTCAAGATCCTGACCGTAGAGGACCCTGTCGAATATCAGATGCCGGGGATCAGCCAGATCCAGGTCAAGCCGCAAATCGATCTCACGTTCGCCAACGCGCTTCGCTCGATCGTGCGCCAGGATCCCGACGTTATCATGATCGGGGAAATACGCGATCTCGAGACCGCGCAAATCGCGGTCCAGTCCGCGCTGACGGGGCACCTCGTGCTCTCGACCGTGCACACCAACGACGCTGCGAGCACGGTCAACCGACTGCTCGATATGGGCGTGGAAGACTACCTGCTGACCTCGACGGTGATCGGCATTCTCGCGCAACGGCTGGTGCGCACGCTCTGCCCGAGCTGCAAGGAGTCGTATACGGCGCTGCCCGAGGTGGTCAACGAGCTCGGCTTGCGCAAGTTCACCCGGGACGGAAGCGTCACGCTCTATCATGCGAAAGGCTGCAAGGAGTGCGCAAAGACCGGATTTCTCGGACGCGTGAGCATTATGGAAATGCTGCCGATGAGCGACCCTTTGCGCACGCATGTCATGCGCCATGCGACGTCCGCGGAGCTGCGCCAAGAGGCGATCCGGGAAGGCATGGTCACGATGTACGAGGACGGCATGCGCAAGGCGCTCAATGGCGTGACCACATTCGAGGAAGTTTTGCGCGTGACCCGCGAGAATTAGCGCGTCACACCGCCCCCGTCTCACCGGTTTTTAGATGGCGCTTTATCGATACAAGGCCGTGAACGCCGCGGGCGATGTCGCCGCGGGGGAGCTCGACGCCGCCAACGAAGCCGAGATCGTCGACCGCCTTCGCGATCAGGGCCTGATGCCGATGCGCGTCGAGGCCGCCCTGGGCGCGCGGTCGGCCTCGGCGCCTGCCGCTGCCTCTCCGCGCAAGCCGGGATGGTTCGCGCCGCGCACCGTCACCCGCGACAACGTGCTCGCGCTCACCCGCGAGCTCGCGACGCTGCTCCGGGCGGGTCTGCCGCTCGATCGCGCGCTCGAGGTTCTGATCGGTCTGGCGCCCACGCTGCCGGTGGCGCAGCTTCTGCAGACGATTCGCGACGACGTGCGTGGCGGCAAGTCGCTTTCGCAGGCGCTCGACTCGCATCGCGAAGTATTCTCGCGCTTCTACGTCAACATTGTACGAGCCGGCGAAGCGGGAGGCGCGCTGGGGGTGGTGCTGACTAGACTTGCCGAGACCATGGAGCGCAACAAGGAGTTGCGCGAAAGTGTGAAGGCTGCGCTGATCTATCCGACGATACTGATTCTTGTCGCGGTCGCCTCGGTGATGGTGCTGCTTGTGTTCGTCGTGCCGCAGTTCCAGCAGACGTTCGCTCAGGCCGGGAAAGCGCTGCCGCTGCCGACACAGATCGTGATATTCGTCGGTACGGGCTTACGCAAATATTGGTGGCTGATGATTCTTATCGTCGTGGCGTTCGTCTGGATCATGCGCCGCAGGCTCAAGGACCCGAGCGTTCGATACCGCTGGGATGCGCGCATGCTGCGCGCGCCGCTGCTCGGCGATCTCCTGTCCAAGGTCGAGGTGGCGCGATTCGCGCGAACGCTGGCGACGCTGCTTTCCAACGGCGTGACACTGCTTAGCGGTTTGGCGATCGTCAAGGACACGATGACCAACAGCGTGCTCAGCGCGGCGCTGGACGGCGTCATCACCCGGCTGCGGGAAGGCAAGGGCTTCGGGCGGCCGCTCGGCGAGACCGGCGTCTACCCGCGGCTGGCGTCGCAAATGATTTTGGTCGGAGAAGAATCGGGCCGCCTGGAGGAGATGCTCAATCGAGTTGCCGAGGTCTACGACCGCGAGGTGCAGATTTCCATCAAGCGCTTTCTCGCCGTGCTCGAGCCCGCGCTGATACTCGGGCTTGCCGTGCTCATTGGCGGAATCGTGTTCTCGATACTTCTGGGCATCATGGGAATGAGCGAACTTGTCGGGTAAGGCCGCATCTAAGAACTCGGCCTGCATGGGCCGGGGAGAGGTGATCATGCAACGCTTTACAGCAACGCGACCGATGTCGCGGTGGCGGCTTGGCACGTCCGCCCGCGCACGCGGGATGACTTTGATCGAAATCCTGGTGGTCCTTACGCTCATCGGCATCGTCATGGGCATCGTCGGCGGAAACTATCTCGGGCAAGGCGAGAAGGCCAAAGCCAAGGCGGCCAAGATCGAAATCGAGCAGATCGGGCAGACGCTGGATCTGTTTCGTCTCGAGGTCGGCCGTTATCCGACGACGCAGGAGGGTTTGCAGGCGCTGATCAGCGCGCCTGCGGGCGTGTCCAACTGGAACGGCCCGTACTGGAAGAAGGGAACGCTGCCCAAGGACCCGTGGACGCACGAATACAAGTACGCATCTCCCGGGCAGCACGGCGCGTACGATTTGTATTCGCTCGGCGCCGACGGCAAGGAGGGCGGTGAAGGCAATGACAAGGATATTACGAGCTGGGAATGAAACCGCCGCGAACGACAACCGGCGAACGCGGGGTGACGCTGCTCGAGCTACTCGTCGTGCTCATGCTCATGGCGCTCATCGCCGGCATCGCCATTCCAATGTTCGGCGGCGGCGTGTCGTCGTCCGACTTGAAGAGCGCGGCGCGTGAAGTTGCCGCCGGTTTGCGCTTTGCGCGCGATCAGGCCATCGCCCAGCGCGCCGAGTCGCTGCTCGAGCTCGATCTGGACGGCCGCACTTTCCGCGTGCCGCCCGATCCTCGCACGCATCGTCTGCCGGCGCGACTCGACCTCAAGCTCTACACCGCGCAGCGCGATCTGGTCAGCGAAAAGGTCGGTGCGGTCCGGTTCTTTCCCGACGGCGGGTCCAATGGCGGGCGCATCACGCTGGCCGCGGGCGAAAGAAAATACGACGTCGACATCGACTGGCTTACCGGCCGTGTGTCGATACTTGAATAGTGCGATGATCGACTGAGAGCGCGTGATGCCCTCGCCAAACCTGCCTTCATTCGGCAGCGCGCATCCCCGCACGCGTGCAGCCGGATTCTCGCTCATTGAAGTCCTCGCGGCATTCGTCATTCTTGCGCTGGTGGGCACCGCACTTTTCCGGTTGTTCTCCGGAGCGCTCGGCAACGCGAGTGCCGCAGACGACTACAGTCGCGCGACGCTCTATGCCGAGAGCCGCCTGGCGAACTTCGGCGTCGAGACTCGGCTGCGCGAGGGCACCGATGAGGGAACGTCCGAGGACGGTCGGTACCTGTGGCGCGCAAGCGTGGCGCGGTACGTGCCGCCCGGCACGACTCCCGATATGGAGGCCGCGACAGACGCGATGGCTGTGCGCGCGTGGCGTATTGCGGTGACGGTCCACTGGCCGGGCACGGCAGGCAGCGATCGCTCGGTTTCGCTGTCTACCGTGCGCGTCGCCCTCAAGGAATAGGCGATGAACGCGCGCTCGCTCGCTCCGCCCCCAGAGTGCCGGCTGAACTACGCGCCGTCGGTCGCTGGGCTGCGCCTTTCAGGTCACAGCCATCGCTTTGCACAGGGCTTTACGCTTCTTGAGCTGATCGTAGCGCTGCTGCTGCTTGCGCTCATGTCGGCGCTTCTGTACGGATCGCTGTCGCTTTCGGCGAACAGCTGGGACCGGGGAGAGGCGAAGGCGCAGCAGGCAAGCGATATGCGGCTCACCCAGGAGTTTCTGCGTCAGGCGCTGTCGGCGCAGCATCCCTTGCTGTTCCACAAAGTGGCCGACCAGCCGCTTTATTTTCTCGGCGCCAACGACTCGCTGTCCTTCGCGGCGGCGCTGCCTGCGCGCGCGGGCGGCGGAGTGTACTATTTCCGCCTTACATTGATGCCTGCGGGCGAGACCTCGCGTCTGACGCTTGCTCGACTGTGGCCCGACTACGGCGCGACAACGCTTCCGGAATTTCAGGATGCGGAAAAGTCGGTGCTTGCCGACGATGTCGCCGCGCTGCGCTTCGCTTATTTCGGGCGCGATCCGGACACTAATGCCGCCGCAGCAACGCCGACATGGCGCGATCGCTGGGACGATCCGCACATTCTGCCCATGCTCATTCGGATGGATGTCAAGCCCGCGAAGGGCGCCGCATGGCCGCCGTTGATCGTCGAGCCGCGGATTGCTCCCGAGGCAGGATGCCGCGCGTGGGACGCCAACCGCAACCGGTGTGTCGCAGCTTGAGCGTTCGGATACGCCGTCGGCGCCATACGCGGTTGTTCGCCGCAGCACCGCCTCGCGGCGCGCGCGGGGATCCCGGTGACCGTCAGCGCGGGATCGCTCTGATTCTGGTGTTGTGGCTGACTGTCTTGCTGACGGTGATCGCGGGGAGCTTTGCTTACGGCATGCGCACCGAAGCGCTCGCCGCCCGCAATACCGTGTCGCTGGCCCAGGCGCGCGCCCTTGCCGACGGCGCGGTCAATCGAACGGTCTTCGAGTTGATGCGGGCACAGGGCACTCCGGGCGTCTGGTCCGCGGACGGCAGCGTTCACGTGTGGGAGGACGAAGGCGCGCGCATCGCGGTGAGCGCGTTGGACGAGTCTGGTAAGATCGATATCAACGCGGCGTCCGACCCATTGCTCAAGGGCTTGTTGCAGACCGCGGGCGGCCTCGATTCAGACACTGCGAGCAAGCTCGTGGACATCATCGGCGATTGGAAGGATGCCGATGATTTAAGACGACCGAACGGCGCCGAAGCGTCGGACTATCAAGCCGCAGGGCTCCCGTACAAGCCGGCGAATGCAGCGTTCGAGGCGGTCGCCGAGCTGCAGCGCGTGCTCGGAATGACCCCGGCGCTGTATTCGAAGATCGCGGACAGCTTGACGGTGCATACGCGCATGGCCGGCGTCAATCCGGCGTACGCGTCCCGCACCGTGCTTTTGGCGTTGCCGGGCGCGACGCCGGAGATCGTCGACACGTATCTCGCGCAGCGGCGCGACGCGCTTGCGGACAAACTCCAAGCCCCGGCGTTTCCGCTCGGCGGCGGTGTCGGGGCTGCCCTTGGCATCTGGCGAATCCGCGCCGAGGTCACGGTGCCCGACGGCGCGATTTTCGTTCGCGACGCCGTGATCAGGCGCGGCGCGGACGGCCGGCGCCTCCTCGTTGTACTCGAGTGGAGCGAGGGCGACCGGCGTATTCTGGCGGACGCCGGCGCGCCCGAAGGGAATGAGAGAGTCCGTGGCAAATCGAATTAACAGTCTTCGTCAGTCTGCACGCGATGCCGCGTACCGAGCCGGCCTGCCCCGGTTCTGGCGGTGGTGGACTGCGGAGCTCGCGGCGCTCACTCCCGCATCGACACGTAGCTCGATTCGGCGGCGGCTTACGCGTCCCGTCATCGAGTTCGGCGATGGAGAGGCGGTGTTCTGGCTGCCGCAGATAGTCGACGGCGCGCTGGGGATGGTCGCCATTGCGCGCGTCCCCTTACTGGGCGAGGCCAACGACATCGCCGCCGCAGGCAGGGCGGCGGTTGCGGCGCTGGCGCGCGAGGGACAGGGCGACGCACGGGTAGCGCCGAATGTGGTCGTCGCGCTTCCGCAGCGTCAGGTGCTGCGCAAGGAGATCATTCTGCCGGCAGCCGTCGGCGAGGACCTCCAGCAGGCGCTGAGCTACGACCTCGACCGGCACACGCCGTTTCGGCCGGAGCAGCTTTACTTCGATGCCGCGGTCATCGATCGCGATCTCGCGGCACGAACGATACGTGTGGACTGGGCCGCCGCATTGAGGACTGCGGTCGATGCAGCGCGGCGGCAAGTGGAGGATTGGGGGGCGACGGTGGCGGCGGTGGTTCCGGGACCTGCATCGACGTCCCCGACGCGCATCAATTTGCTGCCCGAAGGCGCCCGATCGCGGCGCAGGGCATGGCGTCGATGGCAACTGTGGGCGCCTGCCGGCCTGATCGCCGCTATTGCGCTCGCCGCACTGTTCGTGCCGCTGTTGCAAAAGCGCGAATACGCGATTGCACTCAACCTGCAGATGGAGACTGCGCGGCAGCAGGCCGAGGCCGCCGATGCGATACGGGTGCAGCTCGAACGCGCACAATCCGACTATAACTACGTTCTTGCGAAAAAATATGCGTACCCGAGCGCGGTGCAGATGCTCGATGAAGTCACCAAACTACTTCCGGACGATACCTGGATAAGCGCGCTCGAAGTCAAATCGACCGCGCGTGGCAAGGAGACACAGCGCGAGATGCTCTTGCGCGGTGAGTCCGCCAACGCAGGGAAGCTCATCAGCCTGCTCGAGGACTCGAAGCTCGTCGAGCAAGCCGCCATGCGTTCGCCAACGACCAAGCTGCAGCCGGGCCCGGGTGAAGTCTTCGATCTGGGCTCGCAGTTGCGCATGCTGACGCCGTCGGCTGCGCTGCAGACGGCCTCGGCGTCGCCGCCAGCAGCGGCTGCGAACGGATCACAAGCCACAGTGCCATCGGCTCCCGCGCCGGCGGTGTCCACTCCGCCGGCCGGGCCTTCGACGCCATCCGCTACTCCCGCCGCGGCTTCGACCCCCGGCGGCGCCGCGACGACTCCGCCCGGCGCTACCACACCGCAGGTGCCTGCAGCACTCCCATCGCCGGGAACGCCCAACGCCGCTTTGCCGACGCCAGGCGCCAGCGGCTCGCCGGCAGCCTCCTCCGCGGGTCCCGCTTCAGGAAGCGCACCGGCGCCGATGCCGACGCGGCAGGGAAATCCATCCTGATGGCGTTCACTGTTGCAGCGATGGCGCCGCGCCAGAGTCGCGCGCTTGCGATCCTGATTCTGATCGTCGTGGTGTTGCTCGGGCTCGCGCTTCTGGTGGCGCCGTTCGTGTTGTTGCATCGCCATTACGATCTCGCCATCGAATCGATGCAGGATCGACTCGAACGCTACCGCCGCGTCGCAGCGCAGGCGCCAGAGTTGAAAAACGCGCTGGATACCCTGAGGGCCAAGGACGGCCGCCGTTTTTTCCTTAAAAACACCGCTCCAAACCTTGCCGGCGCCGAGTTGCAGGACATGATCAAGGCGGCGGTGGAAAACAATCA
>VBCZ01000303.1 GCA_005889025.1 Betaproteobacteria bacterium | reverse complement strand
AACGCGGTGGCGCCGAGGTCACATCGACGCTGTTCGGGGCAGGGCACAACATCTGCACGTGCTCGATGCCATCTTCGTCGTAGGGCGCTGATGCGACGTGGAATCCGAGGCTCTCATAGAATCGCTCGAGGTAGCGTTGCGCCCCGATGCGTACCGGCTGTGCCGGATACTCCGCGGCCGCGCGCCGCAAGCCTTCGCGCATGACCGCGCGTCCGAGCCCGATGCCGCGAAATGCGGCGGTCGTCAGCACGCGGCCGATCGAAGGCTCGGTGTATTTGCGGCCGGGCTCGACGAGCCGCAGGTACGCGGCAAGCGCGCGGTCGCGATCGGCCGGATGGTTGCGCGGCGCCCATCCGAGCAGATGCATCGAGTCGCGATCCAAACCGTCCATATCCAGAAACGCGCAGCGCTGCTCGACGACGAAGACTTCGCCGCGCGCAGTCAGCAGCGCGTAAAGCTCACTCGGCGTGAGATCGACAAAGTGAATCCACTGCCATGCAATCGACGGAGACATGGTGCGATGCTTGTCTACTGAGTGTTACGGAAATGGTTGACGATTTCCGTCACGATGCTCCCCTCGAGCCGATGGTTCGGCGAAGCCGCACAAACCTCCCCTCTCCCTCTGGGAGAAAAGCGGGGTTGCGGCAATCCTTTATACGGCGCGTCAGCGCCGGACGAAATTTCCCCTCGCCCGCTTTAGCGGGAGAGGGGGAAGGGGTGAGGGTAGAGCTTTGCCGAGCGCGCAGGTGCGAATTCATTCGCACGGCCGCTCATTCCAGCGCGGCCGAATGAATTCAGCCCTACAACGCCACGGTCGGCCATTTCCGCAAAGCTCAGTAAGTTACACTATGTCGCAGGCTTGATCGACAGGCGCTAAAGAAGGCGTAACTCCATGGGCCAGGCACATCGTATCGCCGTCATCCCCGGAGACGGCATCGGCAAGGAGGTCGTCCCCGAGGGAATTCGGGTGCTGGAAGCCGCGGGACGCAAGTTCGGCATCGCATTCGCGTGGGACGAGCTCCCCTGGAGCTGCGATTACTACGTCAAGCACGGCCGCATGATGCCCGAGGACTGGTTCGAGCGGATCTATCATCACGAGGCAATCTACTTTGGCGCGGTGGGCTGGCCGGCGACCGTGCCCGATCATGTGTCGCTGTGGGGTTCGCTGATCCAATGGCGGCGCCGTTTCGACCAATACGTCAACATCCGTCCGTGCCGTCTGATGCCCGGCATCCCGTCGCCGCTGGCCAATCGGAAGCCGGGCGATATCGATTTCGTGGTCGTGCGTGAGAACACCGAAGGCGAGTATTCCTCGGTCGGGGGCCGTCTTTTCGAGGGAACCGATCGGGAGACCGTGATTCAGGAGACGATTTTCACCCGAACTGGCGTCGATCGCATCATCAAGTTCGCCTTCGAGCTCGCCGGCAAGCGTTCTGCCAAGCATCTGACCTCGGCGACCAAGTCGAACGGGATCTCGATAACGATGCCCTACTGGGACGAGCGGTTTCGCGCGATGTCGGCCAACTATCCCGGGATTCGCACCGACCAGTTTCACATCGACATCCTTTCCGCGCACTTCGTGCAGCGTCCCGGGTTTTTCGATGTCGTCGTCGGGTCCAATCTTTTTGGCGACATACTCTCCGACCTCGGTCCGGCAATCTGCGGCACGATCGGCATCGCGCCGGCGGCGAACATCAATCCGGAGCGGATCTACCCGTCGACGTTCGAGCCGGTTCACGGGTCGGCGCCCGACATCGCCGGCAAAGGCATCGCCAATCCGATCGGCCAGATCTGGTCCGGCGCGTTGATGCTCGAGCACCTCGACTATCCGCAGGCGGCGGCAGCGATCGTGCGCGCGATCGAAACCGTTCTCGCGGATCCTTCCGCTCCGCGCACGCCCGACCTCGGCGGCAAAGCGACGACCGCGGCGCTGGGTAAAGCCATCGCAGAGGCAATCGGCTGATATTTTCAGGACGCCTTTATGGCAAGATAGCGGCCGATAATAAGACACACGCAGGGAGCCTTGACAATGATCATCGGCGTTCCACGCGAGACCCGTCCCGGCGAGACGCGCGTCGCAGCGACTCCCGACACCGTCAAGAAACTCGCCGCAAGCGGCAAGCATCAGATCGTCGTCGAAGAAGCCGCGGGCGTGCACGCGAGCATTTCCGACGCCGACTACCAGGCCGCGGGAGGGCGAACCGGTGGCCCGGCCGACACCTTTGGCGCCGATATCGTTCTCAAGGTGCGCGCTCCGACGGAGCAGTAATGCCCCAAGCTCAAGCGCGGCGCGATGCTGATCGGGCTTCTCAACCCGTACGATGATGCGACGACCCAGGCGATTGCCGCCACGGGCGTTTCAGGCTACTCGATGGAGCGTCTTCCGCGAATCAGCCGCGCGCAATCGATGGACGTGCTCTCCTCGCAGGCGAATATCGCGGGCTACAAGGCGGTCATCATCGCCGCGAACATTTACGGCCGGTGCATGCCCATGCTGATGACGGCCGCGGGAACGGTAAAGGCGGCGCGGGTGCTCGTGCTCGGCGTCGGCGTTGCGGGCCTGCAGGCCATTGCAACCGCAAAGCGGCTTGGCGCCGTCATCGAGGCATCCGACGTGCGTCCTTCGGTGAAGGACCAGGTCGAGTCGCTCGGCGCCAAATGGGTCGACGTGCCTTACGCCAACGACGAGGAAAAAAAGATCGCGGAGGGCGTCGGAGGCTACGCACGACCGATGCCGCCCGAGTGGATGGCGCGTCAGGCAGCAATCATCGCCGAGCGTTGCAAGACCATCGACATACTGATCACGACCGCGCTCATTCCGGGACGCCCGGCGCCGAAGCTCATCCGCGCCGAAACCGTCGCCGCGATGAAGCCGGGCGCTGTCATCGTCGATCTGGCTGCGGAACAGGGGGGCAACGTCGAGGGCACCGAGATCGATCAGATCGTGGTCAAGAACGGCGTGAAGATCGTCGGCATCGCCAATCTGCCGGCGCGCGTTCCGGCCGATGCAAGCGCGCTGTACGCGCGCAACGTGCTCAACTTCCTGTCGCTGTCGATCAATCCCAAGACCGGGGAATTCAATGTTCCGAAGGACGACGAGATCATCACGGCGACACTGGTTTGCGACAACGGACAGGTTCTCTCCAAGACCTCGTAACGGAGGCTTGGTAGCGGCGTGACATTCGCTGGTCATCCTGAGTGCAGCGAGTTTGGTTGTCATCCTGAGCGCAGCGAAGGATCTCGGGCTTACATAACGGAGTCTGGATTTAATGAAATCGGCATTTGGTTGTCATCCGGGTTTGGTTGTCATCCGGATTTGGTTGTAATACTCGGGCAGCAATGCTCGGGTGACAGCAATGCTCGGAAGGCAGCAATGCTCGAATGGCCGCAATGCCCAGATGGCCGCAATGCTCAGGGTGACAGCAAGTAGGAGAAAAACATGACTTCAGGCGTTGATCCGATCGTCGTCAATCTGATCGTATTCGTTCTGGCGATATTCGTCGGCTACCACGTCGTATGGAACGTGACGCCGGCGCTGCATACGCCGCTGATGTCGCTGACCAATGCGATCTCGAGCATCATCCTGGTCGGCGCGATGCTCGCGGCCGGCGCGTCGGACCTCGACTGGGGCGGTTGGCTCGGCGTCGTCGCGGTGACACTGGTGTCGATCAATGTGTTCGGCGGCTTTCTCGTGACCCAGCGCATGCTTGGCATGTTCAAGAAGAAGGAACCCAGACCCGGCGGGGGCAAGGAATAGGCCGGACATGAGCCGCAACCAACTCGAATAGGCGAACCATGAGCGCCAACCAACTCGCATTGTGGTATCTCGTCGCGGCGGTCAGCTTCATTCTGGCGCTGAAGGGCCTGTCCAGCCCGCGCACTGCGCGCCGAGGCAACGTCTACGGCATGATCGGCATGGCGATCGCGCTGCTGGTCACGCTCGCGCTGGTGTATTCGCGCAGCAAGAACGTCGCCCCTATCCTCGGCGGCATGGCCATAGGCGGAATCATAGGCGCGATGGTCGCGCGGCGGGTGCAGATGACGCAGATGCCGGAGCTTGTCGCGGCGATGCATTCCCTGGTCGGCCTCGCCGCGGTATTCATCGCTGTCGCCGCGGTCAACAATCCTGTCGCGATGGGTCTCGACGCGCCGATCACCGTCGGTCACAAGGTCGAGCTCTTTATCGGAACGTTCATCGGTGCGATCACCTTTTCCGGCTCGGTGATCGCCTTTGGCAAGCTGTCGGGCCGCATCCGCAGCGCCCCGGTGGTGTTCAAGGGTCAGCATTTCGTCAATCTCGCCATCGGCATCGCCATGATCGGATTCGGCATCTGGTTTTGCATGGCGCCGCCCGAGACGCACTGGATGCCGTTCATCATCATGATGGCGCTCGCGTTCCTGCTCGGATTCCTGCTCATCATTCCCATCGGCGGCGCGGATATGCCGGTCGTGATTTCGATGCTCAACAGCTACTCCGGATGGGCTGCGGCGGGTATCGGCTTCTCGCTCGACAACCCGATGCTGATCATCGCGGGATCGCTCGTCGGATCTTCGGGTGCGATCCTGAGCTACATCATGTGCAAGGCGATGAACCGCTCGTTCTTCAGCGTCATCCTCGGCGGCTTCGGGGGAGAAACCGCCGACGCCGCGGGCGCCGGCGAGAAAAAGCAGGTCAAGAGCGGCAGCCCCGAGGACGCGGCCTTTCTGCTGTCCAATGCTGATCTGGTGGTCATCGTCCCCGGTTATGGGCTCGCGGTCGCGCGCGCCCAGCATGCGGTGAAGGAGCTTGCCCAGAAGCTCAGCGCCAAAGGCGTGACGGTCAAGTTTGCGATCCATCCTGTCGCCGGTCGCATGCCGGGGCACATGAACGTCCTGCTCGCGGAAGCCGAGGTTCCCTACGATCAGGTTTTCGAGATGGAGGACATAAACAGCGAATTCCCGCAGGCGGACGTCGCGCTGATCCTGGGCGCCAACGATGTCGTCAATCCGCTTGCGGAGCAGAAGGGAAGCGCGATTTACGGCATGCCCATCATCGAAGCGCACAAGGCAAAGAATGTGATCGTCAACAAGCGTTCGATGGCATCGGGCTACGCGGGCCTCGACAATCCGCTTTTCTATATGGACAAGACGATGATGGTCTTCGGCGACGCGAAGAAAGTCGTCGAGGAGCTCGTCAAGGCGATCGAATAGTCACCGCCAACGTCGCCTGCCTCAGCATCGCATTCGCGGTCTCAGCGACGTCGCCTGCCGCCTCGCGGCCACGTCCACCGATGTCTCGCGAACGCGCGCATCCGAAACCGGTCGAACGGGTTCACCTGTCGAAGATCCATCGATGACCGGCATCACCCGCAAGAGCGCATTCTGGGTCGCGTTTGCGCTCGTCTCGGCGCTCTCGACTCTTTTCGCCTGGCGCTTTTTTCCGGAAGCGCTGCCGCTGATCAACCTCGACGTCAAGATGACGCGCACCGGCGCGCTGGAGCAGGCGCGAGTGCTTGCGGACAGGTTCGGGCTGGCTCCGCCCGACGCGCGCCGCGCGGCGCTGTTTGCGCACGATGGTCCGACGCAGAATTTCGTCGAGCTGGACGCCGGCGGCAAGGCCAAGTTTGCCGAGCTTCTCTCGGGCGAGATCTATTCGCCGTTCCGGTGGGAGGTGCGGCTGTTCAAGCCCAAGGAAGCCGGCGAGGCGCGCGTGCGCTTCAAGCCCGACGGCACGCCATACGGGTTCGTGCACAAGTTTCCCGAAGCCGAACCCGGCGCCGCGCTCGACGCGGATGCGGCCCGCGCGATTGCCGAAGCCGGCGCACGCGAACAATGGGGGATCGATTTCTCGGCGTACAAGCCGCTCGAGCAATCGCAGGTGCGGCGGCCCAGCGGCCGCATCGATCACAGTTTTGTCTATGAGCGCGAGCGCGAACGGCTCGGTGACGGGCGTATTCGCATGCGGCTCGGTGTCGCCGGCGAACGCTTCAGCGAACTGACGCACTTCGTCTATGTTCCCGAAGCCTTCGAGCGCCGCTTTCAGGAAATGCGCTCGGCCAACAACACCATTGCGCGCGTATCGGGTCTCGCAGCCGGCGCGCTTTATGGGCTGGGCGGCTGCATCCTCGGGACGCTTTGGCTGTTGCGGCGCCATGCGCTGTTGTGGCGGCCGGCGCTCGTCGCGGGCGCCGTCGTCGCCGGCATCAATGCCCTGGCACTGCTTGCCAATGCCTCGCAGTCCTGGTTTGGATTCGACACTGCGCAATCGACGTGGGTGTTCTGGGGGCAGCAGGCCGGGCTCGCAGCGCTGATACTGCTCGCCGGATCGATACTGCTGGCGCTGGTGTTCATGGCTGCCGAGGGACTCACGCGGCTCGCGTTCCCCGGTCATCCCCAGCTGTGGCGACTGTGGTCGCGCGAAGCAGCGCCCACGCCGGCTGTGCTCGGACGCACGGTCGGAGGCTATCTTTTCGTGCCTATCGATCTCGCGCTGATCGCCGCGTTCTACTTTTTCACCAACCGCTATCTCGGATGGTGGCAGCCCTCCGAAGCGCTCACCGATCCCAATATCCTGGGCAGCGCGCTGCCCGCGCTTGCGCCCATCGGCATGGCGCTGCAGGCCGGGTTCATGGAGGAATGCCTGTTTCGAGCGATACCGTTGTCCATCGCCGCGCTCCTCGGCGCGCGCTTCGGGTATCGACGGCTTTTCATCGCCGGCGCGCTTGTTTTGGAGTCGGTCATCTTCGGGGCCGCGCACGCGAATTACCCCGGCTTTCCGGCGTACTCGCGCTTGGTCGAGCTGGTCATCCCGGCTTTCATCTGGGGACTTATTTTTCTGCGCTTCGGGCTGCTGACCACGGTGATTCTGCACGCGGTATTCGATCTCGTTTTGATGTCCATTCCGGTGTTCCTGGTCGAAGGTTCGGGCAGCGCCTCCAACCAGGCGCTGGTTGTCGCGGCGGGGCTGGTGCCGCTCGGCGTGGTCCTCTGGCGCAGGGCACACGCGGGACGCTGGCTCGAGCTCTCGCCTGCGTCGCGCAACGTGGGTTGGCTCGCTGTTGCCGGCGCTGCCTTGAACGTCGCGGCCTCGACGCGAGCCGCGGCAGGCATATGGACGAGGCGCGCGCTACGTGTCTTGCCCCTGCTCGGCGTCTTCGGATTGCTTGCGATCCTCATCGCGGGGGATTTTCGCAGCGACGTACCGCCCCAGCCCGTCGATCGAGCCGCGGCGGAATCCGCTGCGGATGCGGCGCTGAAGGAACGCGGCGTCGTGCTTTCTCCCGAGTGGAAGCACGCTTCCGCGACTCGCGTCGCACCGGACGAAGCGACGGCATGGCTCTGGCACAAGTTCGTCTGGCGCGAAGTCGGCCCGGATGCGTATCACAAGCTGATCGGCAAGTGGCTTGCACCGCCGATATGGGAAGTGCGCTACGCGCGCTTCGAAGGCGGCGATGTCGCCGATCGCGCCGAGGAATGGCGCGTGTCGGTTGTCGGCGATGGGAGCGTGCGCCAGGTCAGGCATCAGCTGCCCGAGAATCGGCCGGGGGCGAGGCTGTCCCGCGAAGATGCGCGCAACATCGCTCAGCGCGAGATCGTGAGGCGCTTCGCTCTCGATCCGGCCGACCTGCGCGAGGTGTCGGTCGAGCAACAGGACCGGCCGGCGCGCCTGGATTGGCAGTTCACCTATGCCGATCCGCGTGTCGATGCAGGCAAGGGCGGAGAAGCGCGCGTCCTGGTTGGGATTGCCGGCGACGAAGTGGTCAACGCCGGACGCTATGTTTTCGTACCCGAGGAATGGCAGCGCCTGGAACGCGATCGCGCGGGACGACTCGGCATCGCCAAGAGCGTCGTGGCGATGGCGGTCATCGTCGTCGCGATCGCCGCGCTCATCGCTGCGATCGTTTCATGGAGCCGGGGGCGCTTCGACCGGCGTGCGTTCTGGCTGGCGTCTTCAATGCTGCTGGCGGCGGGAATCGTCAACACCGTCAATCAATGGCCGCTGTTGGGCATGCGCCTGTCAACCACCGAGCCGGTGACAACTCAAATCGCCCTTTACGTTGGCGGAACGCTCCTCGCCGGCGTTTTTGCGGCGATGCTGGGCGGATTGTTGTCCGGCGTCGCGTCGTTTGCAGCGCGGGCGCACGTCGAACCCGAGCTCACCTCCGGGGCGCTCTGGCTCCGCGGCGCGGCGACTGCGTTGTTCGTGCTGGGCGTCGAAGCGCTGCTCGAGCATTTCGCGCCGCAGACCGCGCCCGCGTGGCCGTCGTTCAAGTCCGAGGAAATGTGGCTGCCGTGGCTGGCGCGGATCTCGGGAACCGTGACCTCCGGCTTGATGGCGATGGCGGCGACGGTCGTGGCACTCTACTGGCTGGAAAGATTGACCGCGGGCTGGTCGAGACGGCGCTTTATCGCTTTCATCGTGTTGGTGCTGGCCGAGGCCGCGATGTCCGCGCTCAAGGCCGAGCAATGGATCGACGTGATCGCCGGCGGGCTCATCGGCGGCGCACTTTCCACGATCATGTTCGGGATGGTGCTTCGCTTCGATTTGCGAGTGGTACCGGCATTGATCGCGGTCTATCTCACGATCAACGTGCTGGCCGATACGCTGCAAAAGCAGACGCCTTCCGCGGCGGTGCTTGCCGCGATCTCGACGGCGTCGATGCTCGCCCTGGCGTGGGCGGTGACCAACTATCTGCTGCGTCCGATAAAGATTGCCGTGCCTGAAGCGGCGCAGCCCAAGCCGGCGGAGTGACGCGGGACCTGCCGTTCATCGCCGCGATTTCATTCGTGGTTGCCTCACGTGCGGGACACGTATCCGCGATTGCCGGCGCTTGAGGCTATTCGATCTTCACCCAGTATGGAATCACTTGGTTGTCCGCGCGGTGCACCGCGGTGACGTTGCTTCGCGTCGCCCACGGGATCACCTGACGGTGCAGCGGGATATGGTTGATCTCGGCGTTGTGTGCGAGCAGTGCGTCGCGGATCTCCTTTAGCCGCTGCTCCGGAACCATGTCGACCTTCACTTTGGCGATCAGCTCGTCGAGCTTGGGATTGGAGTAGCGGCCATAGTTGTAATCGCCGTCGCCCTTGTCGTTCTTGGTAGACAGAACAGGCTGGAGAATGAAGATCGCATCGGTGGCGCCGCCGCCCCAGCCGAGCATGTAGAGGCTGGTGTCCGTTTTCTCCAGCTTGGGGAAATAGTTGGCCCGGGGCATGGCATTGACCTCTGCCTTGATCCCGACCTGTGCCCACATCGCCGCCACGGCGAGACATATCTTTTCGTCATTGACGTAGCGATTGTTCGGACAATCGAGCGTGACCTCGAATCCTTCCGGGTAGCCCGCTTCGGTCAAAAGCTGCTTGGCCTTGGCCTTGTCGTAGGGCAGGCGCTTCTCGATCTCGGGGGTAGACTGCACGGGCGCCGGCAACATCGCTCCCGACGGCTGCGAGAGCCCGCGCATGATGTTGTTCTTGATCGCTTCGATGTCGATCGCTTGGTAGAGCGCTTGCCGGACGCGCTTGTCCTTGAGCGGATTCTTGCCTTTGACGCTGGAATACAACAGCTCATCGCGCTTCTGGTCCATGCCGATGAACACGATCCGATTCTCGGTTCCCTCCAGCACCTTGATGGCGGGATTCTGCTTGAGTCGCGGCACGTCTTGCGGCGGCGGATCGTTGATCAGATCGACTTCGCCTGAAATAAGCGCGGCAAGGCGAGTTGCGTCGGAGACGATCGGCTGATAGATCACTTCGTCGGCATTGCCTTCGAAGAGCTTCTCCTTGATTCCCCACCACTGCGGATTCTTGACAAGCACCGTCTTGATATCCGGCTCGCGCGATTTCAGCATGTAAGGCCCGGTACCGTTGGCCTGATGCGCCGTGATCATGTCCTCCTTCTGGGTGTAGTTCTGCGGCTTGGTCGCGCGGTTCTTTTCGCACCAGGCGCGGCTCATGATGTAGATGGTCTGCACGTGCTCGAGCTCGATCGGATTGGGTCCGCTGGTCGTGAATTCGACAGTGAGATCGTCGATCTTCTTCGGCATCCCTGCCGCATTCGAATACACCTTGAGCTGCGAGCTGTCGGCGCGGGCACGCTCGTAGCTGAATACGACGTCGTCGGCGGTAAAAGGCGTGCCGTCGTGAAACTTGACGCCGGGACGAAGCTGAAAGCGCCATGTCGTCGGTCCCAGTTGCTGCCACGACACGGCCAGCGACGGCCGCAGACCCAGGGTCTTGGTGCGCTCAGTCAGAGTCTCGTAGACCAGGCTGTTGATGTTGTTGGTCAGATTCTCGTTCTGCGAATGAGGATCGGTCGTCTGCATGTCGCCGCGGCCTGCCCAGCGCAAGGTCTTGGCGTCGACGGCGCCGGCGGCAAGCGCAGCCAGAAATATCAGTGTGATCATGCGCAGCATGTGAACGCTCCTCCTGAAGCCAGAGCCGACCATCATAGCGCGCGCATTCGCGAACGCAACTGTAGCAAAGGCGGTCTCTCCCGATGGCTTAGAATGCCCACGCTTCGCCCAACGACCGATGCCTCCCCCGTTTTCCGTCGACCGCATGCTTGCCGAATTGCGCGAGGGCATGGCCGCGGATTGGTTTGCGCTCGAGCCGCGCATAGAGCGGCTCAAGCGTGAAGGCATTTCCGCCGTCGAGGTCGAGCGTGTTGTGAAGGCGGTTACGGCGTCGCGCGAGCGCGCGCGCCGCCGCGCTGCAGCGATCCCGCGCATCGCATTTCTGCCTGAGCTGCCGGTCTCGGCGCGCCGCGAAACTATCGCCGAGGCCATTCGCAGACATCCGGTCATTATCGTCTGCGGCGAGACAGGCTCCGGAAAGACAACACAGCTGCCCAAGATCTGTCTGGCGTTAAGGCGTGGCGCGCGCGGTCTGATCGGACACACGCAGCCGCGACGCATCGCCGCGCGCAGCGTGGCGACTCGCATCGCCCAGGAGATCGGCACGCCGCTGGGCGAAACGGTTGGCTACAAGGTGCGCTTTGCCGACTACACGCGGCCGCGCGGTCATGGCGAGGAACGTTCGTCGCGGACGGAAGCGCTCGATCGCGATGACCTGGTCCCTCGCTCTCGTCCCTCTCCCGGAGGGCGAGGGGCGACTCGTGAGGCGCTTCGCGCCTTTCACGACAACGCGTACATCAAGCTCATGACCGACGGCATCCTGCTCGCCGAAACGCAATCGGATCGCCGACTCGCCGCGTACGACACCCTCATCATCGACGAAGCGCACGAGCGCAGCCTCAACATCGACTTCCTGCTCGGCTATCTGAAGCAGCTTCTGCCTCAGCGTCCCGATCTTCGCGTCATCGTCACGTCGGCAACGATCGATGCGCAACGCTTCGCCGAGCACTTCAAGGACATGGGAGGCCCGGCGCCGATCATTGAAGTCTCGGGTCGAACGTTTCCCGTCGAAGTTCGCTATCGTCCGCTCGGCGGCCCGGATGACGATCAGGAGGCCGACGATGAAGAAGCGCTGGAGGAGGGCATCGTTGCGGCCGCCGAGGATCTCTGGCGGCAGGGACCCGGCGACATTCTGGTGTTCCTTCCCGGCGAGCGCGAGATCCGCGAGACCGCTCACCTGCTCACGCGCGGTCTCGCGCGCAGGCCTTACGCGGCGTCGCTGGAAGTGCTTCCGCTGTTCGCCCGACTCTCGGTCGAGCAGCAACAGCAGGTGTTTGCACCAAGCCGCGGGCGGCGCATCGTGCTCGCAACCAACGTCGCCGAGACCTCGCTGACGGTGCCCGGCATCCGCTACGTGATCGACTCGGGGCTCGCCCGCGTCAAGCGCTATTCGCTGCGCAACAAGGTCACGCTCTTGCAGATCGAAAAGATATCGCAGGCCGCGGCGAACCAGCGCGCGGGGCGTTGCGGCCGCCTCGCCGAAGGGACTTGCGTGCGTCTGTACGCCGAAGCCGACTTCGCGGCGCGGCCCAAGTACACCGACCCGGAAATTCTGCGCAGCTCGCTTGCCGCAGTCATCCTGCGCATGGCATCGCTCGATCTGGGCGATGTCGGCGCGTTTCCGTTCCTCGAAAAACCGAGCCCGCGCGCAATCGGCGACGGTTACCAGCTGCTGCAGGAGCTCGGCGCCGTCGACGCAGAGCGCGGACTGACACCGCTCGGAAAGGAGCTCGCCAGGCTGCCCGTCGATCCACGCATAGGGCGAATTATCCTTGCTGCGAGACAGGCGCGCTGCCTTGCCGACATGCTGGTTATCGCCAGCGCGCTGGCCGTTCCCGATCCGCGCGAGCGGCCGCTGGAAAAGCAGCAGGCTGCGGATCAGGCGCATCTGCGCTTTCGCGACGAGCGCTCGGATTTCCTGAGCCTCATTGCGCTGTGGCAGTTCTTCGATGAGGCGCTGGCGCAGAAACTGTCGCATCGAAAGCTGGTGGAGCGCTGTCGCGCGCACTTCGTCTCGTATCTGCGCCTGCGCGAATGGCGGGATCTCCATCGGCAGCTGAGCGAGCAGATCGCGGAGCTGGGCTGGACGTGGGACGAAGCCCTCCCGGGAACGGTCGACAAGGTGCGCTACGAGGCGATCCATCGCTCGCTGCTCGCGGGGCTGTTGTCGAACGTTGGGACCAAGGCCGACGATCCACGGCTAGGCGCCGATGCGTATCTCGGCACGCGAGGCCTCAAGTTCTACCTTCATCCCGGGTCGGGGCTCGCGAAAAAAGGCGCGAAATGGGTGCTTGCGGCGGAGCTGACCGAGACGACGCGGTTGTACGCGCGCTGCGCCGCGAGGATCGAGCCAGAATGGGTCGAGGCCGTTGCCGGCGATCGGGTCGAGCGCACGTTTTTCGATCCGCGTTTGGACCGCGCGCGCGGCGAGGTCATCGGATTCGAGCGCGTCGCGCTGTATGGCCTTACCTTGGTCGCGCGCCGCCGCGTGTCGTTCGGACGGGCCCAACCGGCGGCGGCACGCGAAGTGTTCCTGCGCGAGGCACTGGTCGCAGGCGACTTCGATACGCAGGCGCCATTCTTCGCGCACAACCGCAAACTCGTCGCCGACATCGCATCGCTCGAGCACAAGGCGCGTCGCCAGGACGTGCTGGTGGACGACGAAGCGCTGTTCGCCGGTTGTTGTTCATGACGCGGGAGGCGCTGATGCGCCACGCCGCGGCAGGTATCACCGAAGTGCAGTATCCGGACGAGCTCGAGATGGCGGGAAGACGGCTCAAGCTCGACTATCGGTTTTCGCCGGGTCACCCGCTCGACGGCCTCACCCTCACCGCGCCGCTGTCGCTTTTGAATCAGCTCGATCCGACGCGGCTGTCCTGGCTGGTTCCCGGAATGATCCGGGAGAAAGTGACCTGGTACGTCAAGTCGCTGCCCAAAGTCTGGCGCAACCGCCTGATGCCGGCCACGGAAATCGTCACCGCGTTCCTAGAGAGTGCGCCGGCGGGCACGATGGAGTTGAGCGACGCATTGCGCGGCTTCCTATCCACGCGCCTGGGAGAGCCGCTTCCGGCGGACGTCTGGAACGAAGCCGAGGTGCCGCCGCATCTCCAGCTGAATGTGAGGATCGTCGACGCCGCCGGCGAGGAGCTCTCGAGCGCGCGCGATCTCGCCCGATTGCGCGCCCAGCTCGGCGACGCGGCCCAGCTCACGTTCTCGGCCGCCGATCCGGAGTTCGAGAAGAGCGGCATTGTCCGATGGGACTTCGGCGATTTGCCGGAGACGCTCACCATCGCGCGCGACGGACACAGGCTCACCGGCTATCCGGCGCTCGTCGAGCAGACCGACGGTGTCGCGCTCAGGCTGCTCGACACGCCCGCGGCTGCCGATGCCGCGACCCGCGGCGCCGTCGTCCGCCTGATGCGCCTGCAGCTCAAGGACGCACTGCGTCGCTGGGAAAAGGACCCGCCGGGATTTCTGCCGGCGGCGCTGCAGCTCAAGCCCTCGATCGCCAGCGACGCCCTGCTCGAGGATGTGCTCGCAGCGATCTGCGACCGCGCCTTCATCGGCGACGACGCGCTGCCCCGGACGGAGCGGGCGTTTGCCGAGCAGATCAAGCGCGCCCGCACGCGGCTGCCCGCGGTAGCCGAAGGCTCGCTGCGCCTACTCGCGTCGATCGCCGCCGAGCATCACGCGCTCTCCCAAAAAATTTCCGGCTTGCCGCCCGCGCTTTCGCGCCTGGGCGCGGAATTGCGCGCGCAGCGCGACGCGCTGGTGTATCGCGGCTTCTTCTGCGCGACTCCCTGGGCGCAGCTTGCCCACATTCCCCGCTACTTGAAAGCCCTCGAGCGAAGACTGGCGAAATATGCCGAAAATCCTTCACGGGACGTAAAACACTCGCAAGCGGTCGCCGAATTGTGGGATCGTTATCGTCGGCGCAGCGATGCCAATCGCGCCAGGCAGCGTCATGAGCCTGCGCTGGAATCGTTTCGTTGGCAGATCGAAGAGCTGCGGGTCTCGCTCTTTGCCCAGGAGCTCAAGACGCCTCTGCCGGTGTCATACAAACGTCTAGAAAAGGCCTGGACGGACCTTTCACGGGCTTAAGCGGCGTTTTTTTCCTTTGGCAGGCAGAAAGCGCGCGTGATACAGTAACTTGCCGCTTAGCGAGTTCATGTGGCGATCTCGGCGGCAGGGAGCGGCTTGGCGTTTTCTGGCTGCCCGACTCCAAAAGAACGCAACGGGTGAACGTGACAACGACCAGCGGCGGCCAGGCGGTTAGCCGGCCCGTATCGAAGGACATGGCGAGGATTCTCGGCGATTGCCGCGATCTCGCCATCCACCGCTTGTTGCTATCGTTTGCCTCGATGCTCGACCGCGTCGGCGATCTGCTGATGTCGCGCGCCGAACGCTCGGACGTGCGCGAGGAACAGAGCTTGTGCCTCGATGCACGTGCGTTGCTGACCGATCAGCGCGGTAATCTGATGGCCGACTTCGAGAAGCATTTGCGCAGGCGGGTCGATGAAGGCATCGAGGGCAAAATCGACGTCAAGCCCGATTTCTCGACGGTCGACGCCAAAAAACTGACGTTGGTTGATACCACCGTGATGGACGAGTCCGTCCTGTCCGGAAACATCATCCGCGTAGTCGAGAATTCATGTGAAAGCGAGTTGCGCGAGCTCAATCGGGGCATCGGCTATCTGCTCGGCCGTCCCGATCTGGAGACCCGCGCCAATCCGCTGGCGCCGACGACGATCGTAGAAGCATTCACGGAGGCGCTGCACGAGCTCAAAGGCGATACGCGCATCAAGCTCACCATCTTAAGGGAGCTCAACCAGACTTCGCTCGGAGACATCAACGCAATCTACGCTGACCTGAACCGGCACCTCGAAGGACTCAACGCCGTGCCGAACGACGTTCATCCGCACTTCGTGCGCCCGGCGGTGCCCGGCGGCGGCACGAGCGCAGCGGCTGCAGGCGCAACCCCTGCCGACGCAACCCCTGCCGACGGCGGCGGCGGCGAGATCGATCTGATGGCGCTGCTGCAGCGCTTGATATCAGGGGCAGGGTCGCGTGCGCGTAGCGCGCAGATGCCATCGGGGCTGCCCCCGGGGGGAATCCAGGTGCCGTCGCCCGGCTCCGGGCCAGTCCCATCGCAGGGATCGGGCCCAGTGAATCTTTCGGGTTCCTATCCGATGATGGGCGGAGAAGCCGGGACGATGCGGGGCCCGTTCGGCGGCCAGCGCATTCTGATAACGCCGGAGTTGGGTGACGCGCTTGCACGCTTGCAGCACGGCGAAACGGGCTTCGATTTCGCGGGCGCTCCACTCCACTTCGCCGGCTTGCAGCAGGACATGCACAACGTCCTGCGCGACCTGCAGGAGTCGCCGCTGGGCGCGAAGGCAAACCAGCTCGAAGCGATGACCATCGAGCTGGTGGCGATGCTGTTCGATTTCATTTTCGAAACGAGGGACCTGCCTGACAGCATCAAGGCGCTGATCGGACGCCTGCAGATCCCCGTGCTCAAGGCGGCAATGCTGGACGGGGCCTTCTTCTCGAAGAAGTCGCACCCGTCGCGGCAGCTGGTCAACGCGCTGGCGCGTGCTGGGATCGGCTGGTCGCCGACGATGGGTCAGGACGATCCGCTGTACCGCAAGATCGAGAGCCTCGTTCATCGAGTTCTCGACGAGTTCACCGACGACGTCGGATTGTTCGACGAGCTGCGCAAAGATCTCGAGGCGTTTCTCGCCGAGGAGGAAAAGACCGCCGAGCTGACGATTCAGTCGACGGCCGACCAAATCAATCAGCGCGATCAGCAGGAAATCGCGCACATGGTCGCCAAGTCCGAGATAGAGCACGGCGAGCTTCCTGCTCGAGAAATGGCTTGCCACGCTGTCGCAGCTTTTCCTGCAGGAGGGCGAGAAGAGCGCCGCGTGGAGTTCCGCGCTGTCGACGCTCGACGATCTGGTATGGAGCGTCCAGCCGAAGCGTGCGGCCGAGGACCGCAAGCGCCTGGTCGCGATGCTGCGCAACCTCCTTAAGCGGCTGCATGGTGGCTTGCACAACGTGCAGTGGGGCCCGGGCGAGCGCGAACAGTTCATGTCCAACCTGGTCGAGGCGCACGCCGCCGCGGTCAAGCCGAGTCTGGCATCGGCTCCGCTGCCCACCGTGGCAGTCTCCGAGGCTGCCGCTGCGGCGGCAGAGCAGGCGGCTGCCGCCGGCGACATCGAGGCAGCGACCCGGGCGCGCGCGCTTGCCGAGGCGATGGCGCGCGCGCCTGAACCGCCGGCTCCGGGGCTCGAGCCCGAGATCGTGCGGGACCGCTTCGCGGATCTTGCCTTGCTTTTGCCAAGCTTGCCTGGGTCAGCCCGCTGCGCGGCACGTATCTATTCACCAACCGCCAGGGACAGAAGGCTGTGTCGCTCACGGCCGATGAGCTTGCCGAGCGATTCCGCGCCGACCGCGCGCGGCTGGTCGAAGCCGAGCCGCTGATCGATCGCGCTTTCACGAGCATGGTTCAGACGCTGGAAGAGAAATTCGGCGGCGAGGTCGCCGCCGTGCCGGCCTGATCGCACGCGGTTGCGCGGGGCCGAGCCTAAAGCGCGAGGCGGATCGATATCATCCCGGGCCTGTCGATGGAAGCAAACGGCAAATGGTTCGACGATGTCGCCGTCGGCGATCGCTTCGGTTCCCGCGTCACCATCACCGACGCGCATATCTTTCTCGGCGCGGGTCTCATCGGCGACTTCAATCCGCATCACGTCGACGAGCAATACTCCAGCCAGTCACGATTCGGCACGCGCATCCTGCACGGCGTGATCACCAGCGCGATCATGGGTGGTCCCGTGGGCATGTACTTCCACGGCACGGCGATGGCGTATATCGAGCACGCTGCGCGCTTCATCGCCCCGGTGCGGCCAGGCGACACACTTACGCTGTCGTGGACGGTGACCGAGTGTCACCACAAGCCGCACCGGCACGGCGGCGTGGTCGTC
>VBCZ01000036.1:19322-23846 GCA_005889025.1 Betaproteobacteria bacterium | reverse complement strand
TGGAATTCGCGCCTGAGAGCGGAACGCTCGAAACGCGGGAGGGACCCGTGGGTTATGCGCGCGGCGGCGCTCTGCTGACCGGTTCCGAGGGGGAGCGATGGCCGGTGCCGCGCGCAAGCTTCGATGCAAGCTATGAGCCGGTCGCGCCGTCACGGCATGGCAAGCCCGGTTCTTATCGCAAGCGTCCCCTGATCTTGTGGGCGAAGCCGATGGCGGAGCCGTTCGCCGTCACGCTCGATTGCGATCGCGGCACGCTTCGCGGTAAACCCGGCGATTGGCTGGTGCAGTACGGGCCCGACAACTTGAGCGTGGTCAGCGGATCGTCGTTTAGCGATACCTACGAGCTGCTCGACTGATACCGATCGTGTCGCTGGCGCGCTTCGCGTTCGCCAGAAGCTGTGCCGTTCAGTCTCGGCGTGCGCTCCACTTGCACCAGGACGTCGTAGAACGTCGCCGCCCGTCCCATGTCGGTGAGCGCCTGTCCCGTGAGCATGTTGGCATTATTGCCGTCGGGCGCGAGCTTGCGCCACCAGATCGAGAGCGCGACCACGACGCCGGGTCGGGCTTTATCGGTCACCCGCGCGGTGAGCAAAAGCGAACCGCGGTCGTTGAACACGCGCACGTTTTCTCCGTCCACGATGCCGCGCGAGCGCGCGTCGTCGGGATGAATCTCGAGGTGCGGCAGCTTTTCCGCGTCGAGAAATACCGGAAGATTGGCGAAGCTGGAGTTCAACGCATTGCGTGCCGGTGGAGACAGCAGCGCCAGCGGATATCTGGCGGCAAGGCCGGGATTCGCGGCGGCAGATTCGCGGGGAGGCGTGAAAGCGGGGAGCGGATCGAGCCCCTGCGACTTCAGGGACTCCGAATAGAACTCGCATTTTCCAGACGGTGTCGGAAAATTGCCTTCCGCGAACGGCGCGAAGGCCGAAGGAACATCTAGACGCTTCCACCCGGTGACCTTTAGCGCGTCCCAATCGAGCCCGCGCCCGCGGGGGTGATCGGGATTAAAGGCGCTCCTCGCCATTTCTTCATCGCTTTCACGGAAGCATGGGTCATCGAAACCCATTGCCGCAGCAAGGCGCCGAAAGACTTCGGTGTTCGGCTTGGCTTCGCCCAACGGTGCGATGGCCGCGTTGTTCGCCAATGCGTATAGGTGGCCATACGACGAGTGAACGTCGACGTGCTCGAGCTGTGTCGTCGCCGGCAGGACGATGTCGGCGTAATCCGCGGTGTCAGTCAGAAAGACATCGTGAACGACGCAGAAAAGATCCTCGCGCGCAAAGCCTGCGACGACCTGGCTCGAATCGGGCGCCACCGCGACCGGATTGGAGTTGTACACGAAAAGCGCACGGATCGGCGGACCGTCCGCGGTGAGCAGCGCCTCGCCGATGGTCGACATGTTGATCGTGCGCGGGCTGTTCCAGATCAGGTCCGGCCGTTCCAGCGCTTTGAAATTAACCGGATACGTACCGCTTGACGAAAGCAGGGCACCGCCGGCGGGATCCCGCCAGGCGCCCACCAATGCCGGAAGGCATGCCACCGTGCGGATCGCCATCCCGCCGCCCGCGTGGCGCTGCATGCCGTAGTTGAGCCGGATCACTGTGGGCCGGATCGTGCCGTAGTCGCGCGCCAACGCGACGATGCTTTGCTGCGGCAGCCCGGTCAGCGCAGCGACGCGTTGCGGCGGAAAGTCGCGCGCGCGCTCACGCAGCGCCTCGAATCCAAGGGTGTAATTCGCAATGTAGTCGTGGTCGAGCAAATCCTCCGCGATCAGGACATTCATGATGCCCAGCGCCAGCGCGGCGTCGGTGCCCGGCAGCAGCGCAAGGTGCTCGTGGCACTTTTCCGCGGTGAGGCTGCGATAAGGATCGATGGCGACGAGCTTCGCGCCGCGGCGCTTCGCTTCCTGAACGCGGCTCCAGAGATGGAGATTGGAGACGATAGGATTCGAGCCCCAGATCAGGATCAGGCGCGCATTCTCGAACTGCTCCAGATCGGTGCCGATCGACGCGCCGATGGTCGCGGCGTAGCCTGCCTTGCCGGCGGTCGCGCAAATCGTCCGGTCGAGCAGCGACGCGCCCAGCTTGTGGAAAAAACGCCGGTCCATCGATCCGTAGTTAAGCAGTCCCATCGTTCCCGCATAGCTGTACGGAACGATCGCCTGCGGCCCATCGGGCGAGGTCGCGATGGCTTTGAAGCGCTCAGCGATGGTGCGGACGGCGTCGTCCCAACCTATGCGCCGGAACTTGCCTTCGCCCTTTTTCCCTGTGCGCTGCAAAGGGTGCAGCACGCGTTGATCGGAATACGTGCGATCCAGATAGCGCGCTACCTTGGTGCACAGGACGCCCTTGGTCGTCGGATGGTCAGGATCGCCCGCGACCTTGATCGCGCGGCCGTTCTCGACCGTGATGTGAAGCGCGCAAGTGTCCGGACAATCATGCGGGCACGCCCCGCGTACGATGACGCGGTGAGTGGAAACCGGCGCTGGGGGATCGAGAGGAGGCATCGGGATCGTGCATTTTAACCGCAGGTCAAGGGACGACACCCGACGACTTGCGCTATCGTGGCTTCTTTTTGAGTCAACTGCGACATGGCACGAGAAATCGCGCGCATTTCCCTGCCGTCAGGCGCGCTCATGCCCGTCGTCGGCTTGGGGACATGGAAGATGGGCGAGCGGGCACGGGAGCGCGAGCGCGAAATCGCGGCGCTGCAGCTGGGAATCGATCTCGGCATGACGCTGATCGACACCGCCGAGATGTATGGCGATGGCGGCGCAGAGGAAATAGTGGGTCGCGCGATCGAAGGGCAGCGCGACAACGTTTTTCTGGTCAGCAAGGTCTACCCTCACAACGCGACCCGGCATGGAGCGATTGCCGCCTGCAAGCGCAGCCTCAAGCGCTTGGGAACCGATCATCTCGACCTCTACCTGCTGCACTGGCGCGGCAGCGTTCCGCTTATGCACACCGTCGCCGGCTTCGAAGCGCTTCGAGCCGACGGCCTGATCCGTGCGTGGGGAGTGTCGAACTTCGACCGACGCGATATGGATGAGCTTCTTTCGATTCCCCACGGCAGCCGTTGCGCCGCAAATCAAGTGCTCTATCACCTCGGCGCCCGCGGTATCGAGTGGGACCTGCTTCCTTTCTGCCGCAGCCAGCGCCTCGCCGTCATGGCCTATTCGCCGGTCGGTCAAGGCGAGCTCCTCAAGCAGCGTGCGCTGCGCTCAGTTGCCCGGCGGCTGGGAATCACCCCGGCGCAACTTGGCCTGGCATGGGTGCTTCGGCGGCCCGGCGTGGTGGCGATCCCCAAGGCCGCAAGCGCCCTGCATGTGCGTGAGAACCGGGCCGCGGCCGACATCGAGTTGAACGCCGAGGTTCTTGCCGAACTCGATCGGTCATTTCCGCCGCCGACGCGCGCGACGCCCCTGGCGATGCTGTAGGCGTCAGCCAGAATCTTGCCGCGCGACGGCACACCGCGCTCGCCTGGGTCGCACCTTCGCGCACCAAATCGTCCCCCTGGCGCGACACCGTGCGCGCTCGTATGGCCTTTTGAAATCAGAGCTTTGCTTTGATAGTCGAGGTGATGCCGGAGGATGGCATGGATGTTGCATCGAGCTTGGCGACAGGCGACTTCCGCGCTGCCAGTACAAGGACCGACGTGGACTATACCCATTACGATTTTCTGGACCTTCCGCCCGGCGCATCGGCCGCACGTGTCGAAGCGGCATACCAGACGATCAAACAGCGCTTTCACGGCAGCGCCGATGAGCAACTCGTGCGGATGATTCACGAAGCGTACGCAGTGCTCTCCGATGCCGAAAGGCGCCTTGCGTACGATAACGAATTGGAACGCAGCGCCGCTGCGGCGGACGCCGAGCTTAAGGCGGCGCTCGATAGCGCTGTGAAGCAATCGCCGCGACGGGTCCAGGACGTCCCGCTGCCGCTGGTGACCGCAATGAGCGCGTGGGCAGCATGATGACGCGCGACAGATCGGGACTTGCTCCGCGCGCCATTTCGCGTCGCGAACCACTGCGCCGCGCCCCTTCGAGGGCCCGCCTGCGTCCGCTCGCAGCGCTGCTGGCGCGGGGCAGGCGACAGATGCACCCGGTCCGCAGACCGCTCGACAGATACCGCAGTGCCCGCATGGGTGCCCGCCGGGCTCCGCATGCGATTTCCCTTTAATCCCACCAGCAGAGCATTTTCCTAGACGCTTTGCATCGTCCGTTGGGACGACATCGGCCGACGCGCGGCTGGCAGGATGATCCACAGATTGAAATGAACACGTTGCGATAGCTGGACGACGTGGCCGAGTGACAATGACTGGGGGAGTGATCATGACGGGGCGAGAACAGAACGTGGAGAAATGCGTTAACTGCCAGTTTTACGATCGGCGCAACGCGCGGCCCACCGATGGCCGAGCGGCGATGTGGGGTCAGTGCCGACGCCATTCGCCGCATTTGAATCCCGCCACGGCGAAGAGCTACTTTGTGGAAGGGGTATGGCCTCTGATCCGCGATGACGATTGGTG
>VBCZ01000036.1:871-19189 GCA_005889025.1 Betaproteobacteria bacterium | reverse complement strand
CGCTGCCGACGAAGCGGCCGCCGTGGCTGTCGGCGACGATTAGAACGTCCTACTTTTCCCTGGCTTCCACCGCCAAGGCCGCTGACCGCGGCCGCGTTTGACGAGCAAACGCGCGATCGTCGGCTAACATTGAGGGTGTGAGTCCTGATTTTTTTTCCGCGATCGCCAGCGGGGCGGCCGTTGTCACGCCCAACCGCCGCCTCGCGCGCTTCCTTCATCAGCAATACGACCGTGCGCAACATCTCGCGGGGCGTCATGCCTGGCCGACCGCATCGATCCTCCCCTATTCGGCATGGCTGCGATACCTGTGGGATGAGGCCATCGCAGCCGGCGTCACGGGAGGTCGCGCGCTGCTTCTCGATACCGCCCAATCCGCGTGGCTATGGCGCAACATTGTCGAAGCCGGCAGCACGATCCTGCTCGATGCGCGCGGCGCGGCACGGCTCGCTGCGGAAGCATGGACAGCGCTCCATGCGTGGGGCGAAAGTGGCGCTCGCTGGCGCGCGTGGCAGCGCGGTGAGGACGATCGCGATGACGCCGTCGTGTTCGCGTCGTGGGCGGAATCCTATCTCGGAGATCTTCGCCGCCTCGACGCCATCGATTCGGCTCGGCTCGCCGATGTCCTTTCGCCCATGGCGGCCCGCGTTCCGGCGTGGCGCCGCGAAACGATCTTCGCCGGCTTCATCGAGTTCTCGCCGCAACAACAGCGACTTCGCGCGGCATTGAGCGCGGCCGGGATCGTTTGGCGAGACGTCGATTCGGTGCAGGCGATTCCGGTACAGGCGATTCGAATCGCTGCACGCTCTGCCCGCGAGGAGCTTATTGCGGCATTGTCGTGGGCACGCCGGCATGCGGCAGCCGATTCGAGCGACGGTGTGGGTATCGTCGTCGAGGATCTTGCGCAGCGCCGCGAACAGGTTCTGGCGCTCGCCGACGATATCCTCGGGCCGGCGTTAGCGCCATCGGATGCGCTGTCGCGGCCGTTCCAGATATCGCTCGGCCTGCCGCTTGCCGACATCCCGCTGGTGCGCACGGCATTGGATCTGATCGCGCTGGGCGCATTGCGCGCAGAAAGCGGCTTGGTTGCGGCTGCATTGCGCTCACCCTATCTGCTGGACGCAGAGCGGTCGTGGAAGCGGCGCGCGGCGATCGAACGCGACTGGCTCGAGGAAGGTCGGCGCGACGTGAGCATGTCCGACGCCGTCGCTGCGCTCGAGCGGCGTTCTCCCGAGCTCGCAGCCCGCTGGCGCGAAGGCCGCGAGGCGCTGCTGCGCGCGCGTCCATCGACGCCACGAGAATGGGTCGACGCGTGGCGCGCCTGGCTCGCTGCAGCCGGGTGGCCGGGCTCGCGCTCGCTCGACAGTGCCGAATACCAGGCGCGGCAGGCCTGGGAGTAGTTGCTCAACGAATTTGCGGCGTTGGGCGCGGTTGCCCCGCGTTGTTCCAACGCAACCGCGATCGATCGCCTGCGCGAGCTCGCCCGGGTGACTGTGTTTCAGCCGGAAGGCGCCGCCGCGCCGATTCAGATACTCGGCGTGCTCGAGGGAAGCGGGCTTGGCTTCGCGGCGCTTTGGGTCGCAGGAATGTCCGCCGAGCGGTGGCCGCCTGCGCCGGCTCCGAATCCGTTGCTGCCGCTTCGCTGGCAGCGCGAGCGCAATGTACCCCGCTCGAGCGCGCAGCGGGAGCTTGAATTCGCGCGAACGATAACCGCGCGTTTCGCCAGCGCCGCGCCTACCGTTGTTTTCAGCTCTCCCGTACGCGATGGCGATCGACCGCTCTCGGTGTCGTCGCTGATTCTGGCGTATCCCGAGCATCCGACGGGTGCAAATGCCCAGGGCTGGGTGCAACTCGTCCAAGGCAGCGCGACGCTGGAAACGATTCGCGACGACCGGGCGCCGGTGATTGCCCCCGGCGCCGTCGCGCCGGGGGGGTCACGCCTGGTGCAGTCGCAAAGCGATTGCCCGTTTCAGGCGATGGCACGGCATCGTCTCCGGGCGCAGCCCTGGCCTGCGCCGCTGGCCGGACTGTCGGCGCAGGAGCGCGGGTTGATCATGCACGCGACCTTAGCGTCGTTCTGGGAGTCGGTGCGCGACCTCGCGTCGCTCGTCGCGCTGGATGGCGATATGCTTGATGCACATATCGATCGCGCCGTAAGGCAAGGCATCTCGCAGTTGCCGTCGGTGCGCTGGCGCAGCCTGCCCGAGGTCGTGCGGGCAGGCGAGGCCGTCCGCGTCGCAACCGTGCTCGACGCATGGCTCGCCGTCGAGCGCGCGCGTCCCGCCTTTTCCGTGTCGGGCGTCGAGGCGAAGACGGTCCTTCGTCTATCAGGCATCACCTTGGATGTGCGTCTGGATCGTGTCGATGCACTCGCCGATGGAGGTTGGGCGATCGTCGACTACAAGACCGGACGTGCCGACGGGCCGCGACAATGGTTCGAGCCGCGTCCGCGGTCCGCGCAGCTTGGCTTGTATACGCTCGCGCAGCGCGACGCGACCCCCGACGTCCCCGTGCGGGCGATCGCATACGCCGAGCTTTGTCCGGACGAGGTTCGTGCGTTGGGCGTTGCCGCGGACACCGCGGCCTGGCCCGGATTGAAGGAGCTCGCGGAGGTCGGGGCGTTCGAGGACTGGAACGCGCTCGAAGCATGGTGGCGCACCAGCCTGGGAGCGCTGGCCACGGAGATCGGAGAAGGGCGCGCAAACGTGACGCCGCGCGCTACGCACCCGATTCCTTGCCGGACATGCCGCCTCCAGCCGCTTTGCCGCATCCAGTCGACACGCTTTCTCGATGCGTTGGGTGACGATGCGAGTGAATGAAAAGATCATCGATCAGGACGATGTGGCGCGCCAGATGGCGCTCGACATAGCGCGCTCGTTCATCGTCCAGGCGCCGGCGGGCTCGGGCAAGACCGAGCTCTTGATTCAGCGTTTCCTGGCGCTGCTGGGCCGCGTGCAACGTCCGGAGGCGATCGTCGCGATGACGTTCACGCGCAAGGCTGCAGGCGAAATGCTCGAACGCATCGTCGCCGCGCTGCGCACAGCCGAGACAGGGCCGGCACCCCTTGCATCACATCACGCGCGGACGTGGAAACTCGCGCGGGCCGCGCTCGCGCGCGACGCCGCACTCGGCTGGAACCTGACGGCGCATCCCGCTCGCCTGCAAGTGCACACGATCGATGCGCTCTGCGCCAACCTGATGCGCCAGGCGCCGCTGGCCGCAAAGGTCGGCGCACAGCCGCAATTTGTCGAGAACGCGCGGTCGATGTACGTCGAAGCCGTGCGTCTGGAGCTCGATGCGGCTGGCGACGATCCGGCATGGGTCCGCTTGCTCGCGCATCTCGACAACGACGCCAATCGCGCGGTCGATCTTATCGCGCACTTGCTCGGCAAGCGGGAGCAATGGCTGCCTTTTCTGGTTTCCAAAGACCGAGCGATGCTTCGGGATGCATTGGAGCAAATGCTCATCGAAGCTATCGAAGTCGAGTTAAGCGCGGTGTATGCCGCGATCCCGGCGTCGCTGGCGGCGCCTTTGCTGGCGCTGGCCCGCTATGCCGTGCAAAACCTGGAGGGCAACGGCGTCTCCGCCGCGTTGGTTGCGTGCGCAAACGCTGGAAAGCTTCCCGAGCCGACGGTCGATTCGATGGCGCAATGGCAGGCGCTCGCGGATTGGCTTTTGCGCAGCGGAGATCCCAGGTTTCGCGCGTCCGTCGACGTCAGGAATGGGTTTCCACCGGGCGGCAGGCCCGCTGCGCTCGGGCATGCGGACCGTTCTGCCCGCAAGGATGCGATGCACGATCTGCTGGATCGCCTCGCGGCGGTGGACGGCCTGGGACCCGCCCTCGGTCGGGTGCGCACGCTTCCTCCGCCGCGCTACGCCGACGAAAGCTGGTCGTTCATCGGCGCCCTGCTGGATATTCTTCCGCGCTGCGTGGCCCGGCTCGCGCTTGTTTTTTCGAGCACGGGCAGGATCGACTTCGCCGAGGCGACGCTGATTGCCTTGCGGGCGCTTGGCGACGCGGACGCGCCCACCGATCTGATGCTTTCGTTGGATATGCGGATCGAGCACCTCCTGGTCGACGAGTTCCAGGATACTTCACACGCACAGTTCGAGCTTATCGAAAGTCTCACCGCGGGATGGACAGGTGACGACGGACGGACGCTTTTTGTCGTGGGCGATCCGATGCAATCGATCTATCGCTTTCGCGAAGCCGAGGTGAGCCTGTTTCTTTCGGCGTGTCAGCAACGTCGCATCGGCAGCGTACACGTCGAGCCGCTGACGCTGTCGCGAAATTTTCGCTCGCAGCGCAACCTCGTAGACTGGGTCAATCGCGTGTTCCCCGCGGTGCTGCCGGCGCAGGACGACGCGGCGAGAGGCGCCGTGGCGTTCAAATGCGCGACGCCTGCGCGCGATGCCGCGAGCGGTGCCGCGATCAGTCTCGACATCTGCAGCGATATGCAATACGAGGCAAAGTCGGTCGTCACCCGCGTGCGCGAGGCTCTGGCGAGCGGAGCAGAAACGGTCGCCGTGCTGGTCCGCAAGAGAGCCGATCTCGCGGACATCCTGCCTGCGCTGCGTGCCGCCGGCGTCGCGTTTTCGGCGGTCGATCTCGACCGCTTGTCCGAGCGCCAGGCGATGCTGGATCTTCTCTCGCTCGCGCACGCGCTCGTCCAGCCGGACGATCGGCTCGCCTGGCTTACAGTCCTGCGCGCGCCGTGGTGCGGCCTGACGCTGCCGGATCTGTTCGCCGTTGCCAACGCGTGCAGCGGTGAAACGCTTGTGGCGGCCATCGATGCCGACATCGACACGAGCGAGTTGAGCGGTGACGGGAAGTTTCGCCTGCAGCGATTTGCGTCGGTCGTCGCGCCGGCGCTGCGCAACCGCGGAAGAATGCCGCTGCACGCGCTTGTTCGTGGCGTTTGGATCGCGCTCGGCGGGCCGGCGTGCATTGCGGAATCGATCGACCTCGCCGGAGCACGCTGCTTTTTTGCGCTGCTCGGGGAGCACGCCGCGGGCGCGGATGTGCCGGACTGGCCGGCCTTTGTCCAGGCGTTCGAAGCGATCCACGCGGAAGACGAGCCCGACTTGCTGGCGCGGGTGCGCGTTATGACTTTGCATCGCGCCAAAGGACTCGAGTTCGACGTTGTCGTCATGCCGGGGCTGGGGCGCCGGCCCGGTAAGAACGAGCCGCAGCTTTTGCGCTGGCGGCGGCGCCGCAACGGATGGCTGCTTGCACCGATCAAGGCACGCAGCATCGGTCCCGCTGAGGATGATCCTGTGCATGCGTATTTGCGTCGCTTGGCCGCCGATGAAGACGAAGCCGAGCTGGGGCGCCTGCTTTACGTCGGATGTACGCGCGCGCGGCAACGCATGCATCTGACTGCAGTGCTTGCTACCGAGCGGGGCGATGGCCCGCAACAGCGCTGGAGGCCGCCGGCGAAAGGGACTGCGTTGGCGAAGCTTTGGAAGCCGCTGCATGAGGCAGGCTCGGTGCCGCCGCATCCAGGGACGATCCCGGTCCCGCGAACACCCGTCGATGGTGTTCCGCTGCCGCGTCTTCCTGTCGACTGGCGCACGCCGGTACTCCCGGATCCCCTCGCCATCGCGTCCGCCGCGCCGATTACGTCTTTGCAGGAAAGCGTCGAATTCGACTGGGCGCGCGAAACGGCGCGTCAGATAGGTATTGTCGCGCACCGGATCTTGCAGAGGATTGCCGATGAAGGACTCGACGCCTGGACTGAATCCCGCATCGGGTCGCATCGGCAGCGCATCGCACAGGAGCTGGCGGCAGTCGCCTTTACTGCAGACGAAATATCCGGTGCCGTCGAACAGGTCGTAGCAGCCATCACGGCGACCATCGCCGACCCGCGCGGCCGCTGGCTCTTCGCCCCGACTCATCTCCACGCGAACAGCGAATATGCGCTATCGACTTCAAGTTATCGCGCCACGAGGGTGGCGATCGCGCTGCATTCCTCGACCGCGAGCGCGAACGCTACCGCGCGCAGCTCGAGATGTATGCGCAGGCGATGCGCCCGTTGGAGGCGCGGCCGATCCGCCTGGGCCTCTACTTTCCGCTGCTTGGTGGATGGCGCGAGTGGGAATAGGGGACAGACCACGGTTTTCCGGCGGTACATGACGACGAATTCGGCGACTGGGCCAAGCCGATCTTCGGAGGCTGGGTTGTCGCACGGCCAACGCTGCAAGACTGAGACAAACCGCGGTCTGTCCCCTATACGCAGCCGGGCTGCCACGCTAAAATTCAAGTTTTTCAAGCGCTTCAGAATCTTTATCGGCCACCTCTAAGTGCACGTTTTTCGCGGACTCCCCGACGTGGCCACGAGCCGGGTCGCGCTGACGATCGGCAACTTCGACGGCGTCCATCGCGGCCACCAGACGATGCTGGTCCGCCTTGTGGAAGCCGCCGATGACCTGGCGCTACCGGCGGCCGTGCTGACCTTCGAACCGCATCAGCGGGAATTTTTCTCACGCGAAAACCCGCCGCCGCGATTGTCGACCGTGCGTGACAAGCTCGAGCAGTTCGCAGCACATGGCGTGGCGGAAGCGTACATCGCCCGGTTCGATCAAAGACTTGCGGGCTTGTCCGCGGAAGATTTTGTCGATCAGGTGCTGGTGTCGCGTCTGGGCGCCCGCTGGGTGCTCGTCGGCGACGACTTTCGATTCGGCCGCGGCCGCTCAGGTGATCTCGCGCTCTTACGCGCGAAGGCGAAAAGTTTCAGCGTCGAGGCGATGCCGACATTGAGCGTAGCAGGCGAGCGTGCCTCGAGCACGGCCGTGCGCGCTGCGCTGGCGGCCGGCGACGTCGAGCATGCAGGGCGTCTCCTCGGGCGCCCATATGCGATAAGCGGTCATGTGGCGCATGGCGACAAGCTCGGACGGGGGCTCGGCTTTCCGACCGCGAATGTGGTGCTGCGGCACAAGCCGCCGTTGTCGGGAATCTTTGCGGTGCGCGTTCTGGGATTGGATGAAGCGCCACGAGTGGGAGTCGCTAGCCTTGGCGTGCGACCGACGGTGAAGGCCGGCGCGAAGCCTTTGCTGGAGGTGTTCGTGTTCGATTTCAACGCGACGATCTATGGCCGACGCGTGTTCATCCAGTTTCTTCACAAGCTGCGCGACGAAGCGCGCTATCCCGACTTGGAAAGCCTGTCGCGCCAGATACGCGATGATGTGGCCAGCGCGCGCGATTATTTTGCAACTCAGAAATAACCTAAGAAAGCGGCGATGCCCGACGGTCCCAGGAACGATTACAAGTCGACATTGAATCTGCCGGATACGCCGTTTCCCATGCGCGGCGATCTGGCAAGACGCGAGCCCACTTGGGTGCGCGAGTGGCAGGAGCGCGATGTCTACGGTGCGATTCGTCGCGCAAGCGCCGGACGTCCGCGCTTCGTGCTGCACGACGGGCCTCCGTATGCGAATGGGCCCATCCACATCGGTACCGCGGTCAACAAGATTCTCAAGGACATCGTGGTCAAAAGCCGGCAGCTCGCCGGCTTCGACGCGCCCTACGTTCCAGGATGGGACTGTCACGGCATGCCCATCGAGGTACAGATCGAAAAGACGTACGGCAAGAACCTGCCGACGGCCGACACGCTGCGGCTCTGCCGCGCGTACGCGACCGAGCAGATAGAGCTGCAGAAAACCGATTTTCAGCGGCTGGGCGTTTTGGGCGATTGGCCGCATCCCTATCTCACGATGAACTACGGCAACGAGGCCGACGAAGTTCGCATGCTGGGAAAGCTGCTCGAGAAAGGTTACGTGTTCCGCGGGCTCAAGCCGGTCAATTGGTGTTTCGACTGCCACAGCGCGCTTGCCGAGGCCGAGGTCGAATACGAGGATCGCCAGGACATCGCGATCGACGTTGGATTTCCGCTCGACGATTTGGACCGCGGCAAGCTTGCGGCCGCATTTGGCATATCCACTCTCCCGGAAGGACCCGTCTATGCGGTGATCTGGACGACTACGCCGTGGACGATCCCGGCCAATCAGGCGCTCAACGTTCACCCGGATTTCACCTATGCGCTGGTGCAGACGCAGCGCGGCACGCTACTGCTCGCGCGAGAACTGGTCGAGCAATGCCTGACGAGGTTCAAGCTGGAAGGCCGCGTCGTCGCAAGTGCGAGGGGAAACGCGCTCGAGCTGATTCGCTTCCGTCACCCTTTTTACGCGCGCGCGTCGCCGGTATATCTCGGTGAATATGTCATCCTGGAGCAGGGCACCGGCATCGTCCACAGCTCACCCGCGTACGGCGTCGACGACTTCGCTTCGTGCCGCCGCTATGGCATGTGCGATGATGACATGCTCAATCCGGTCCAGGGAGATGGGCGATTCGCGGACGACCTGCCGTTTTTTGGTGGCATGCGGATCTGGGATGCGAATCCGAGGATTGTCGACAAGATTCGCGAGGCAGGCTCGCTGTTCCACGCTGAAAAGTTTTCGCACAGCTACATGCATTGCTGGCGGCACAAGACGCCGATCATCTACCGCGCGACGACGCAGTGGTTCGCGGGGATGGACGGCGTTCCCGGATTCAACGGCCGAAAACCGCGGACCACGCTGCGCGCAGCGGCGCTTGCCGGCGTCGACGCAACCACGTTCTATCCCGCGTGGGGCAAGTCGCGCCTGTATGGGATGATCGCCAACCGTCCCGACTGGACCTTGTCGCGGCAACGTCAGTGGGGCGTTCCCTTGCCCTTCTTTGTCGACAGGACCACGGACGCGCTGCATCCCGATACGCTCGCGCTGATCGAGCTGGCGGCGGCGAAAATCGCGCAAGGCGGCATAGAAACGTGGTTCGCCGCAGGGTGCGAGGATCTTGGCGTCGACGAGGCGCGTTATCGCAAACTCACCGATACGGTCGATGTCTGGTTCGATTCCGGCGCGACGCATCAGACCGTGATGGGCGGGCCGCTCGGCCGTGAAAAACACCTGGGCTCGCATCCCGATCAGACGCAGTTCCCCGCGGATCTCTATCTCGAAGGGTCGGACCAGCACCGCGGATGGTTTCATTCGTCGCTGCTGTCATCTTGCATGTTGAATGGCGTCCCACCCTACAAGGCGCTCCTGACTCACGGCTTCGTGGTCGATGGTGAAGGCAAGAAGATGTCGAAGTCGCGGGGCAACGTGGTGGCGCCGCAAAAGATATGGACGGCGCTCGGCGCCGAGATCTTGAGGCTTTGGGTCGGCGCCACCGATTATTCCGGCGACCTCTTCATTTCCGACGAAATCCTGAAGCGCGTGGTCGAAAGCTACCGGCGCATTCGCAATACGCTGCGCTTCCTGCTTGCCAATACAGCGGATTTCGATGTTGCCAAAGACGCGGTCCCTTTGGCCGAAATGTTCGAGCTCGACCGCTACGCGGTCGCGAAGGCGAACGCTCTACTGCGCTCGATCGCGGGCGACTACGACCGCTACGAGTTCCATCTCGCGGTGCAGCGCCTGCAAACCTACTGTTCGGAGGAGCTCGGCGGCTTCTATCTCGACGTGTTGAAGGATCGGCTCTATACCGCCGAGACCGCGCTGGCGTTGATTCGGGACGCGCTGCTCAAGCTCATGGCGCCTATTCTTTCCTTTACCGCCGAAGAGGCATGGCGCATTCTTTATCCGGGCGATGAGACCTTGTTCGTGCATGTCTGGTCGGACTCGCTGCCCGAGATTGCGCAATCGGATGCTTTGCTCGACAAATGGCAGCGCATACTCGCGATCCGCGCCGTGGTGCAAAAGGAGCTCGAGACGGTAAGGCAACAGGGATCGATCGGCTCGTCGCTCGAGGCCGAAGTGACGATCGCCGCGCCCGATGAGGACTATGCCGCGCTGGCATCGCTGGGCGACGATCTGCGCTTCGTCATGATCACCTCTGCGGCACGCGTCGAGCGCGCGGATATGCTCGCAGTCGCGGTGAATCGAAGCGCGAATTCAAAATGCGAGCGGTGCTGGCACTGGCGCGACGACGTCGGGAATGACTCTCGTCACCCGACGCTTTGCGGCCGTTGCGTGGCCAACCTGTTCGGCGCCGGCGAAGCACGCTCCTTTGCATGATTGCGCTGGAGACCGTGCCGCGGGCATCGCCGCAACGATGGTGGCCGTGGCTCCTGCTTAGCGCAGCAGTGATCGCCGCCGACCAAATCAGCAAGGCCGCGGTGCTCTCGAGCTTGCATGTCGGCGAGACCCGGGTCGTCACGCCCTTTTTCAGCCTCGTGCTCGCTTTCAACGCCGGGGCTGCGTTCAGTTTTTTAGGCGACGCATCGGGGTGGCAGCGCTATCTCTTCAGCGCGTTTGCGCTTGCGGCCGCCGGCCTGATTGTCTGGCTTCTGCGTCGTGGCGGAGATCGGCTTTATTGCGCCGGCCTGAGCCTGATCCTGGGGGGCGCATTGGGAAACCTATGGGATCGTGCGAGACTCGGTCGAGTTGTCGACTTCCTGCTTTTCCACGACTACCTTCCGTTTCGGCACGGGCTGCTGGCATGGATGGACCCGTTTCCTGCGTTCAACGTCGCCGACAGCGCGATCACCATCGGGGCCGCATTGCTTATCGTCGACGCCCTCCGCAGCCGCTCTGCGCAGCCCGCGGCCACCCGCTAGGATTTGAGGAACGGACAAAATTGTTGTTGCGAGTAAGGATGCGATCTTAGGTCCCTAACTAGTTCTGCGGCCGATCGCACCGAAGAACCCGGCGACCGGAGCGACCGCCGCGGGAGCGATTCATGCGGGACTCCTCAGAGCTTCGCTAAAGTCGCGCGTCTAACCCGGATCCAGGCAAGCGCTGTCCCGAGCGCGGCAATGCAAGAGCCGAAGCCGCGAACGCGCACAGGGCATGACGTCCGTTTTCGCTGATGCCGCGCACAACACCTTCCGCGAAGTACCAGGGAAGCATGAGCAGCGCCCATTGTGCCGCACGGAGCCTGGCAAGCGCGACCCAGAGCCACAGCGCGAGGAGCGGCGCGCCCTTGATCGCCAGCAGTGATCCGCCGGGCCGCGCCGGCGCGAGCCAGAGTTCCCACGATATTTCGAGAAGCGCGAGTGCGGCAAGCGCAGCCGCTGCAGCGCGCCGCCAACGTTCTTCAGCTGAAAGCAATGAATTCGAAAAGCTCGAACCCGGGGCCCTGATCGACGAACTTGGTCAGCACCACCGTCCCGGTGCCGCCGGCCTTACGCAAGGTAACGGCTTGCTCCAGTTGAAAAGCGCCCGCGGGCACGAGCGCCATGGGCGGCGAGCCATCCTCACCCTCGTCGGGCAGCAGGACGACATGGACATAGGGAGAGCCGTCGGCGCCTTCCGCGTGCGCCGCGCCCGCTTCGGGTGTGTCGGTGAGCAGCTCGCATCCGAATTCAAGGCCGCTCCCGCGAAGCGTGTTGCGGAACCACCGGATCACGGCGACTTGGAGCGCGCTTCGACCCTCGACGCGCAATGCGATGAGATCGCCGATGCGCAACGACGCNNTCGAATGACGGCCTGGGCTCGATCATTTCCGCGCTGTTCGGCGGAATGGCGCTCACTTCGTACTCGCAGAACATCGGCGTGTATGCCGCGGCTGTATTGCCACACGGCGGCCAAGCCTGCGCACATCACCACTCTTGACCGGGACGGCACACGGTTGAACTGGCGCGCCGGCGGAATCGCCCACTGACGCAGAAGCCGCCGCAAGAGATTTGTGTATTCGCCTTTCGCTGCCGCGCTGGTGCCGATCCCTGCCGGCGCCCTCCCGCCTGAGTCCAGTGCGCGCAGCTGCTCCTGGATCTGGAACGCCAGATCGAAGGTCAGCAAAAAAAGCTTGCTCCCCTCCATATTCCCGCCCTTGTTCGCGGAGAAGGGCGGAAAGTCGTGGCCCACCGGGACAATGGCCACCGCCTTCGCCAGACGATGAACCGGCGCGACATCGGTGAGCTTGGCCCAGTGCGAATATTCCTGCAAATAATGTAGGACCAGGCTGAGCTGGCCCGGCAGAAATCCATACGGATTAGCCAATGCGAGAAGCAGCGCTTGGAGGTATATCCGCTCGGGCGTAGCCTCGGTGTTGTCGCCGGCAACGGGAGACTGATGCAACTTGCGCGAGCGAGCGAACAGGTAGATCGCGTGCGCGTCGTGCCAAGTGCGCGTTGGCACAGGGGCATATGAAAGATAGCTGTTGATCAGGACTCTCGCGGTGCACTGCAGGCAGCGATGCATCAGCGCCACCAACAAGCGATTGCCGGTGAGAAGGATTCGCTTGTCGGCCTCGTGCGCAAGCAGGTGCTTGTAGGCAGTAGCCAGCTCCGCGGCAAGGATCAGCGAAGCTTTGGCCGCTTCGAGGGCATTGCCCGACAACGGATGCGACGCCTTCGCAAAATGGTGCTCCAGCGTCGGCCACAGCGTGACTGCGGCGTCGTAATATTTTTCGGCGAGCTCCAGGCGACGCGAGCCCGAGATCGCTACCCGATTGACTGCCGCCAGGGCGTCGCCAATCGTTGCCGCCGCTTCGATCGGATCCCGCTTCAGCATCTCGTTGAGCCACGGCACCACGCGTGCCGGTCGCGTCTCCGGCGGGTTCGTCGGACGTTGATCGAGGCGGGGGAGGCTCAGCGCAAGGGCCATGACGTTGGAATCTTTTTGAGTCGCTTCGAGATTGTAGACGATGCTGCCCCATTTGAAACGCTTTCTACTCAACTACGGTCCCAGGAATGCCTCCACCGGAGCGATTTGTTCCTCACTGAGGAGCATCGGCGCATGACCCACCCCGGGCACCTCGACGAGCTCCGGCTTCGGGCCCCGCGACCGCATCTCTGCCGCAGTCGCGCTCGACAGGAGGTCGGACTGCGCGCCGCGAAGCAGCAGGGTCGGACATTGGATGGCGTCCCAGATCGCCCATAAGTCGGAATTTTGCGCGGCGGCGGCGCGAAACGGCACGCCGATTCCCGGATCGTATTTGAGCCGCCAACGGCCATCGGGCGACTCTCGCGCGGTGGTTCTTGCGAGCGTATCCCACTGCGCGTCGGTGAGCGCACCGAACGGCGCCGAGACTTCCCGGATGTGCGCTTCGAGGGAGGCAAACGAGTCGAACGCAGGATCGAGGCCAACATAGGCGGCGATGCGCGCAAGCGCTGCCCCTTCGATCACCGGCCCGACATCGTTGACGACGAGCCTAGTCACCGGCGTTTCGGGTTGTGCCGCCATTACCATTCCGAGCAGACCGCCCATCGACGTACCGACCCACGCGACGCGATCGGCGCGAGCGTGCGCGAGCAGCGCCGTCAGCGTGGGAAGATAGGTCGCGAACGAATAATCATTCGGATCACGCAGCCATTCGCTATCGCCGCGGCCCGGCATATCGGGACACAGGAAGCGGAAGCGCCCGGCAAGACGCTGCGCCAGCACGTCGAAATCTCGTCCGTTGCGGGTCAAGCCGTGCACGCATGTCACAACACGCGGGTTGTCGGGGTCTCCCCACTCGCGATACACGACGCGATGAAATCCGTGCGCGCTGAGGCTTTTGAATTGATGGCCTCGCGGGGCGATCATGCGGGGCAGGCCGGTACGATGGTGGCGCAGCGGATCGTCGGGGAAAATCCAACGCCCGTCAATCGATACTCAGCGCAGCAGCACCGACGGAAACAGCGGCAGGAAGCCGGCGGTGTCGCCGGAAAGGAAGGCCTGAATCTCGTCGCTGCGGGCAAGCGCATCGGCGTAGCCGAGCGCGAGCAGCTCGCGACAATACTGCCGGTCGAACAGAAGATAAGACAGCAGGTTCGCACCGCTGCCCTCGGTGCTTCCCAACCCGCGCAGCAGATACCTCGCGCCGGCGGGCAGCCGGTCCCGGTAGTGGGTCGCCAATTCGCCGAGATCGCGGCTGGGGTACAGCACCAGCGCGTCGACGTGCGTGAATTCGCGATGACGCAACTGCTGCTCTCGGGGAACGAGACGGAGCACCTGGTTGATCCGCTGCAGGCGCTCGAGATCAGCGCCGAGATTATCCAGGAAGATGCTGGACAATGCGTGACCCGCCACCTGCGCAAACGACGGGTAGCGGGCCGGCCCCGATCGCGGCGGAGTCTGGCCCCAGAATTGTCCCACCGCGATGACCAGGATGCGTTGCGCGCCCAAGTGCAGCGCCGGCGAGAGTGGCGCAATCTGCCGCATCGATCCATCGGCATAGTAATCGTCGCCTAGGCGTGCGGCGGGAAATATGAAAGGTATCGCGGTCGAGGCGAGCAGGTGATCGACGCCGATCGTTGCGGGTTCGCCTCGTCTTCGCGTGCGCTGCCAGGGCAGAATCGTCGGCAAGCCCTGGTAAAACGTGACTGCGTGGCCTGTCGTGTAGCTGGTCGCGTTGATCGCCAGCGCGCGCAAGTGGCCGCTGTCCAGCTTCGCAGCGATACTCCCGCGATCGAGCTCGCGGCGGAGCAACGTGCGCAGCGGTGAATTGTCGAACATCGATGCGGCGCGTCGCGGTCCGCGCCGGCCGGTAAGCACCGCAGCAAGCCAGTGCATCCCGTGCGCGGATACCGTGCGGAAGTCGGCCTTGTACACGTTTCCGACTTCCATGCTTCGCCAGAGTCGTGTCAGTCGCGCGATTCCATCGCGAAAGCAATCGGCATGCGCTGCAAGCGCGGCCGCGTTGATCGCTCCTGCCGAAGTTCCCGTGATGACCGGAAATGGCGACCGCGCGTTCCGACCGAGGATGCGCGCCACCCCGCGCAGCGCGCCGATCTGGTACGTGGCGCGCGCGCCCCCGCCGGAAAGGACAACGCCTGTTATGTCGCCGGCGGTCGCCATGAAAAGAGTGATCGGACGCGCTTCCGGGAATTACCGGTTCGCACCATCGCAACGGCCACAGCGATCTTAAGGGAATGGGAAACGCGGATCATGCGTGTTCGCCACGCAGCGTGCGATCGAGAATCATCAGCATCGCCGCAGTCGCACCCCAGATGTATCGCTCACGATAAGGGATTGCGAAGTAGTCACGGCGGATCTCGCCCAGCATCCGGAAATGCCGCTGTTGATTTGCCGGATCGAGCAGGAATGCGAGCGGCACCTCGAATATATCGGCAACCTCGATCGGATCGGCCCTGACCGAAAACGGCGGCTCGAGCCAACCTACGACGGGAGTCACGCGGTAGCCAGTCACCGTTTCGTAATTGGCGAGCCGCCCAAGCACGCTGACCCGATCGGGCGCAAGCCCGATCTCTTCCGCGGCTTCGCGCAACGCAGCGGCATCGATGTCGATGTCACCGGGCTCGACGCGGCCACCCGGAAAGCTTATCTGGCCCGCATGGTCCGGAAGATCGGCGCTGCGCTCGGTAAAAAGCACGGCGAGCCCGTCGGGGCGGTTGACGAACGGGACCAGCACGGCCGCGGGGGTGGGCTCGCCTTCGCGGCCGGGAAGGCGGTACCCGTCAGAGAGGTTGCGTGCCGAGGCGGGCGCCGGTCGTGATAGCCGTTCGGCCAGCCACGTACGCTGCGCCTGCGGGGCCAGATCGAAAAGCGGGAGCTTCATGGCACAGGCGCCGAAGGCGCGACGGATTTCCGCAGCTCAAGCCGATCATACCGCAAGCCATGGATCGGATTGCGCCGCGGAGCTCCCGCGGCGCGGCGTTCAGGTCAGAAGCTTGGCGCCGGCCAAGGCTAGAGCCGCGATCAGGATCATGCGCAACGAGCGGATCGGCACGCGGCGCGATGCGAAGCTTCCAAGCACGATTCCCGGTAGGCCTCCGGCAAGCAGCGCCAGCAGAAGCGGGACGTCGATCGTGCCCAACCACGCGTGACCGATGGCGGCAATGCCGGTAAGAGGCACCGCATGCGCAATATCGCTTCCGGCAATTTCAGCGGGTTCGAGCTCGGGGTAGAGCAGGGCTAGGGCAGCCGCGCCTATGGCGCCGGCGCCCAGAGAGGTCAGCGCCACGGCCAAGCCGATGATGCCGCCGACTGCGACCGTGATCACGGGGCGGTGCCGACGTATCTCCCGCAGTCGATCGGTCCGCAATGCCCAACGCTTCAGCGGATCGCGAAGCAGCAACATTGCGATACTGAGCAACAAGGCAACGCCGACGCTCTCCCGGATCAGATGATTGAGCTGCTGCGGGGCAAGTTGCGCGGATGCGATGATCGCGAGCGTGGCGACGGCGGCGGGAACGCTGCCGAGCGCCAGCAGGAACACGATGCGGCCCGCGATGTTGCGTGCCGCACGATGGGCGAGCGTCCCCGCGGTCTTGGTCACGGCAGCGCATGCGAGGTCGGTCCCGACCGCAACGGGTGCCGGGATGCCGAACGCGGTAATGAGCAACGGCGTCATGATGGAACCGCCGCCGACCCCGGCGAGTCCGACGATCAGCCCGACGCCGTAGCCGGCAAGCGCGAGCAAGCCAAAATCGACTACCGCCATTTGCGAACTGAGTGCGAACTGAGCTAGCCGCGCCGGCGCGCAGGAGCGCGAGCGATCGATAAGCCGGCCTGCGATGCAGCCGCTGCGCGAGCGCTGAACTGCTTACCGATGAAAATAAGCGCGGGGCCCGCAATGCCTGCATTCCCGATCGCGGGCAACGCGGCCAGCGTCGTGTAGATTACGCGCACGTCCGGCAACGAAGCATTCTCCACTATGGCCACCGGCAACGACGCAGGCATGCCTGCGTCGATCAGCTCGCGCGCTATCGATGTTGCCTGGCCCGCTCCCATGTAGATTGCGCCGGCATCGGCGACGGCAATGCTGTTCGACCAGTTGTTCGTACCCTCGCCTTCGCCGACGCGAGGCGTCGCAAACGTCACGCTTCGCACTGCGCCTCGCTGTGTGAGCGAGGTTCCGATCTCGGCCGCCGCAGCCAACGCCGCGGTCACGCCGGGCACGACTTCATAGCGCACCGATGCGAGCTCCAGCGCCGCAATCTCTTCATGAGCGCGGCCGAACAGCATCGGGTCGCCACCCTTGAGGCGCACCACGATGTCGTATGCCGTGGCAGCGTCGACGAGCCGCTTGTTGATGAACTTCTGCGCGGTCGATTGCCTGCCGCAGCGCTTGCCGACGGCGATCTTCACGGCGCGCGCCGCGAGAGCGAGCGTATCCGCATGCACCAGAGCATCGTGAAAGACGATGTCGGCGCGCTCGAGCAACTTCGCCGCGCGCAGGGTCAGCAGATCCGGTGCGCCGGGGCCCGCGCCGACGAGATAGACTGTGCCGGTCATTGGACCATCCCTGCCGCGACCGTATTGTTCGTCGTCTCGTCGAGCAGTATGAAGCTGCCGGTCGCACGATTTTCCGCATAGGAGTCGGTGAACACGGCTTGAGCCAGCGTGAGCGCGACCCGGCCGATATCGTTCATGCTGAGCACCGGCGGGGCCGGCTCCTTCTCCTGCGTAGCGACCGCCGAGTGTCGAGCGGCATCTCCGAGAGCCAGCAAACTATCGCGTCGAGCGTGCGCGAGACGGTGGGCTGCGCGCCCGTGCGCACCAGCATATCTCCGCGCGATATGTCGAGCTCGTCGTCGAGGACCAGCGTCACCGCTGCGTGCAGGCCTGCGCGCTTCCTGGCGCCTTCATGCGTGTCGATCCGCCGCACTCGGCTGCGGATGCCCGAAGGAAGCACGGTGACGTCATCGCCTACTCCGATTGAGCCCGATTCGACGCGCCCCATGTAACCGCGCGCAAAGGTGGCGGCCGGGCGCGCGACCAACTGCACCGGAAGCCGGAATGGCGCGTCGCCCAGCGTCTGCGGCACCTCGACCGTTTCCAGAATCTGCAGCAGGGTCGGGCCTTCGTACCAATGGAGGTTTTCACCCCGATCGACCACCATGTCGCCGTCGCGCGCGGACATGGGCACGAACCGGACATTCTCGATGCCGGTGCGTTCGGCAAATGCAAGGAAGTCGGCGACGATGGCGCCGAACGCGCTCTCGTCATAGGAAACGAGATCCATCTTGTTGACCGCGACGATGATATGCGGGATACCCAGCAAGTGGGCCAGCGTCGCGTGGCGGCGCGTCTGGGTCACGACACCATGGCGCGCGTCCACCAGCAGGATCGCGAGTTGCGCGGTGCTTGCCGCGGTCACCATGTTGCGCGTGTACTGCTCATGCCCCGGCGCGTCGGCAATGATGAATTTCCGCCGTGCGGTGGCGAAATAGCGGTAGGCGACGTCGATGGTAATGCCCTGTTCGCGTTCCGCGACCAGACCGTCGGTCAGCAGCGAGAGGTCGAGTGTCTGGCCTCGTTTCCGAGAGGTCCGTTCGATCGAGGCAAGCTGGTCGGCAAGGATCGCCTTGGTATCGTAGAGCAGCCGTCCAATCAGCGTGCTCTTGCCGTCATCGACGCTTCCCGCGGTCAGGAATCGCAGGACGCCGT
>VBCZ01000036.1:0-844 GCA_005889025.1 Betaproteobacteria bacterium | reverse complement strand
CTTGTCTGGTCGTCCAAGCGCGTGGCGCCGCGTTCGGTGATCGTCGTCATCGCGGTTTCGGCGATGATCGCCTCGACGCTTGCAGCTAAAGACGCCACCGGCGCGGTGCAGCTTATGTCGCCCACCGTTCTGAAACGCACGGAGATATGCTCCACCATCTCGCCGTTGCGCGGCGGCGTAAGCGGCGTCACCGACACGAGCGCGCCGCCGCGGCGCACGACCGGACGCGAATGGGCGAGGTAGATCGCAGGCACCGCTAGGCGCTCGCGCGCGATGTATTGCCACACGTCGAGCTCGGTCCAGTTGCTGATAGGGAAGACGCGGACGTGCTCCCCGGGGGATACGCGTGCATTGAACAGACTCCACAGCTCGGGCCGCTGGTTTTTCGGATCCCACTGGCCGAACGAATCGCGGAAGGAGAAAATCCGCTCCTTGGCGCGGGACTTTTCCTCGTCCCGGCGCGCCCCGCCGATGCAGGCGTCGAAGCCGAATTCAGCGATTGCGTCGAGGAGCGTGACCGACTGGTGACGATTGCGGCTCTCCGAGGGATCGCGCAGCACGACTCGTCCGTGGGCGATCGAATCCCTGGTTTTTCGGGTCCCACTGGCCGAACGAATCGCGGAAGGAGAAAATCCGCTCCTTGGCGCGGGACTTTTCCTCGTCCCGGCGCGCCCCGCCGATGCAGGCGTCGAAGCCGAATTCGGCGATGGCGTCGAGCAGCGTGATCGACTGATGGCGATTGCGGCTCTCCGAGGGATCGCGCAGCACCACGCGTCCGTGCACGATCGAATCTTCCACCGAGCGCACGATCAGGCGCTCGCCGAGCTCCGCCGCCCGCTGGTCG
>VBCZ01000035.1 GCA_005889025.1 Betaproteobacteria bacterium | reverse complement strand
AACGTGGCGACCAGCTTTCCGTCGCGCCACAACTCGCGCTTGACGAAGTCGGCTGCATCTTGCGCGACGCCCAGCCACGAGGGCTCTTCCAGAACGCGTGAGGCGCGGGCAAGCGCCGCGATCATCAACGCGTTCCACGAGGTGAGCATCTTGTCGTCCCTTCCGGGACGCACGCGGCGCGAGCGCGCATTGAAAAGCTTCTCGCGCGCGCGCTCGAGCAGCGCATGCGCCTGGGCCGTCGATACTCCCAGCTCACGCCGGACGTCCTCGAGCGGCTGCACTACGCGCAGGTTCCACGCCTCATGCTCGAAATTGGGCGCTCGGTCGAGCCCCCAATGGCGCGATGCCACCGCGTATTCATCGTCGTCCAGGACCACCTTGACGGACTCCGGTGTCCAGACGTAGAACTTTCCTTCCTCGTGCTCACTGTCGGCGTCGAGGCTCGAAAAAAAGCCCCCCTCGGATGAGCGCATTTCGCCGATCACCCAGGCGACGATATCTCGCGCTGTGGCGGCGAATCTCGGATCTTCCGTCGCGCGCCACGCGTCGGCGTAGAGTGACAGCAGCGCCGCGTTGTCGTAGAGCATTTTCTCGAAATGCGGGATGGTCCATTCGGCGTCGACGCTATAGCGGCAGAAGCCGCCGCCGAGCTGGTCGTGAATACCCCCCTCCGCCATTCGCAACAGGCTCACGCTGACGATTTCAAGCGCGCTTGGATCGCGGTGCATGGCGTAACGCCGCAGGCAGAAATCGAGCTCCGCGCTGTGCGGGAACTTAGGCGCGCCGCCGAAGCCGCCGTGGCGGCGATCGAATGTTTGCGCAAGCGCTTGGTAGGCCCGCTCGGCCGCGTCTCCCGGAAGCGGCGCAGCGGACTCCGGGGGCTCGGGATTGGTCATCGCCAGAGCGGCTCTTAAGCGTTGGCTTTGGTCGGCGATGGTGTCGCCTTGCTCGCGATAAGCCTGCGCGATCTGGGGCAGCAGATCGGCGAATCCCGCCAAACCGTAGCGCGAGATCTTTGGGAAATAAGTTCCGCCGAAGAAAGGTTCCTGCGACGGGGTGAGGAACATGGTCAGCGGCCATCCGCCGCTGCGTCGCGTAAGCATCGCGTGCGCGGTCTGGTAGATCTGATCGAGATCGGGCCGTTCTTCGCGATCGACCTTGATGTTGACGAAAAGGTCGTTCATCAGCGACGCCACGTGCTCGTCTTCGAACGATTCGTGCGCCATCACGTGACACCAGTGACACGCGGAATAGCCGATGGATAACAGGATCGGCTTGCTCTCGCGCCGGGCGCGCGATAACGCCTCGTCGCCCCAGGGATACCAGTCGACGGGGTTACTTGCGTGCTGTTGCAGATACGGGCTGGTTTCGCCCGCGAGGCGATTCACGAACTCGAGCTTACTTCAGTTGATCTCCTCGAACGCGACACGTTCGAAGTCGGCTCCGCGCTGTCCGAGCCGCGTCAGCCTGAAACGGCGCTCCGGCCGCTCCGGTCCGGATGACACCGAGTGCAGCATCCGCCCGGCGCTGAATGTGCGCGGCGGTTGGATGAGACAAGCCTGCTCGTCGGGGGTTTCCGCCAGCATGAGCGCCGGCACAGGCGATTCCTCTACCAGCATCGTCGTCGACGGGCGCACCGCGATTGCCGCCGGCGCCCCGCGCCACAACTTCAGCATCACCGCGAGGTCGCCCTGATTTTCCAGCGCGACCCGCGTTATGTAGCCGCAGCGCACCCGATCCTGGTCACGCACGATCACCATTTGATCGAGATGCCAGCGGTGCTGTCCCGCCCCAGTTCGACGCACGCTGGCCATGGTGCCTTCGTCTCCGCCATGCCAATGTTCCCAAGCCCAGCTCTTTTCGGCGTCGTCTTTGTCGCGGTCGTAGTCGGTCAGCGCGCCTAGTGTCGCAAGATGCTGCGTTCCCTGATAGGAAAGCCGACCGAGCAGATCCTGACTCTTGAATGTCCGACCGACGATCCGAAAATACGCCGCGCCCAATCCGCCTGCGCACAGCTCCAGGTCCGACTGAGACTCGGCTGCCGGGTTGCGCTTGAGCGAAAGGACGTACCAGCGCTGATCCAGATGGCATAGAAGCGCGGAGCACGCCTCGACCGAGACATCGTGTCCCAACTGCAGGTCCGCGGGATTGGCGCCACTCCCGAGACGCTTGAGCCGACCCCGAACGCTGGTCACCAGCTTCGCAGGATAGCCGTAGCGCGTTGACTCTCCCGCATTATCCGGGGCGACTGGAAAGAGCGTCGCCCCGCCGGCAGCGTCTAAGTCGATAACGATTACAGGGCCTTCCGTTTCGCGCTCTTGCGCATACGGGAAAACCTTGCGCGCCCACATCGCCAGCCACCGATCGGTCAACTCGATCTGCCGCACCGACATCGCGCACAGATCCGCGAGATCGAGCAGCAAGGCATGACAGTAGGTGGAATAGCACGATAGCCCGATCGCGCTGGGCACAAGCTCATCGGAAACGGCGGTACCGGTGCTTTCAAGAATCTCCGCGAGCCGGTAATACGCGTGCAATTCCTGCCAGTCCGCAGGAGCGGGCAAACGCCTCGCAAGGCCGTGGACAATAATGAGCTGCTTGCCGACCCATATCCCGCGCTGCAGGACCTTTGCCTTGACGCCTTCGAGCTGCGGGTCGCCTTCGAGCAGCGGCTTGAGGCACGCAGAATATTGGGCCCAAAGCGCGCGCCACAGGGCAATCGCCTGCTCCGCCGCTTCGTGCTCGCGCTCGGATGCGGGCTGGGGCTTGCCGGCGTAGCGACGTGCAAGCTCGGTATGCAGGAACATCACCGGCTCGCGCAGCACTTCCGCGATTCTTGCGCGTTCGCGAGGCGAAATTTCTGCCTCAGCCAGGCATTTCAACTGCCCTAGAATCGCCTCGTAGTGCCGGGGAATACTGGTGAGCGACGCGGCGCGTAGCCATGCAGCACAACTGTCCGCATCGGTAAAAGCCAACACCGTTGGCTCCGACGAAGTTTGGGTCTGCGTCAGCATCAATTCCTTGGTCACGATCTTTCGGCCCAGCGTTGGCCCCGGTTGCAAGCGTAGCAAGCGCTCACTTGGCGGGTCGATCACGCGCCGCTGCAAGCGCCTTCTAGGTCATCGCTGCCTGCCAAGCCCACGTCCGGTCCTCACGGGAACTGGAATCATGTCTTGGCGGCACCCGCGTGCGCATCATGGCTCAAGTCCACGCCATAGGCGACCGCCGGCCCTTTATGCCCTTATAGCACAAGTCCGACACTCTCCCGCGGTCGTCAGGACCCAGGACGCGGAATAACGCGAATATTCCACGTTTGTAGTCATCAATTTGAACACGCATTGCTAAAGGCGAGAGGTGCACACTCTGAACCGTGAACGCGAACACCGCGTTTTTTCGCAAAGCAATAGAGAAGGCCATCATGAACAAGCGCTTCGAAAAGACATTCCCAAGGCCAACTCGCGTTGCGCACACCGTGGCGTTTTATAGCTATAGCGACAACGCACGCGATGCATCGCTCGAGTGCGATGGCGATCGCGGGCCGGAACTTTCGTTTAATCCCCGCTTGCCTCCGACCCGCGCTGCGCGAGTTCCGCGCAGTCGCGGGACCTTTTTGGACGGCATGCGCAATGCCGTTCCGGCATCCTGCTGGCGCTGTTGACCTATTCGCCTTCCATCGTCACAGGCGTAGCGCTAAGTCACAACCCTGGCCCGGGGATTGTCGCCTCGGCGTCGGTTCCTCCCGCCTTTGTGATTTCGGCCAGGCGGCGCTGACCGTCCTGCGTCCGCCGCTTTGGGAGGAGCGCTCCTCGCGTGAGCGCTCGATTCCCAGCGATTGGCCGGGCGCGGACAGGGCTCCTTCGAGCATCTACTGTCGCGGCGCGCGAGGCGCGTGCACCGGCGGGTGCTCGAAATTGCTGCGAAAGGGGTTGATGTCGATGCCGCCGCGTCGCAGGAAACGCGCGTAGACGGACAGGCGATCGCTTCGGCATTGCTTCGCAATGTCCATGAATATGCGCTCGACGCAGGCTTCGTGGAAAGCGGCATGCCTGCGGTACGAGACGAGATAGCGCAGGAGACTGTCCCGGTCGATCCGCGGCCCGCGATAGCGCACGAGCACGTCGGCATAGTCCGGCTGGCCCGTCACCGGGCAGTTGGACTTGAAAAGCGCCGACCGCAATGTCTCCTCGACGATCGTGCCGCCTGATTGCAGCAGCTCGGCGCGCGGCTCGTACACGTCGAGCGCAATGGCGCATGAGTCGATGGATTCGCCGGGAAGCTCAGCGCTGCGCATCGTGTCGAAGTTCGACGCCGCGGTGAATTCGACACCGACATCTGCGCCGCACGTCGCGGCCAGATCGCTTCCGATGCGCTGCGCGACGTTCTCGATCGACGAGAACGCTTCCTGGGCGAACGAGCCCAAATAGAGCTTGAGCGACTTGGATTCGACCATCGCGGTCGACTCGGCCGGGACGCGAATGGCTGCGGCCGCAATCTGCGGCTTGCCCCGCATGTCGAGCCAGGACAGCTCATACGCGGTCCAGAGATCCGCTCCCGAGAAGGGCAGCTCGCCGTGAATCCCTATCGCATGACGTTGCGCTGCCCGCGGGATCGCATGCAAGAGCTTCGCGTCGTAGCGGTCGGGATACGCGCTCGGCTTCCCCAGCGGCGATGCCTCGAGCGGCGACATCGGGATGGCTCTCTTCTTCAATGTCAGGTGCGGTCGAGGCGTCGGTAGGAGATCGCTTCGGCGACGTGCCTCGCGGCAAGTCTATCGCTCGACGCGAGATCGGCGACGGTACGCGCGACCTTGAGGATGCGATGGTACGCGCGCGCCGACAGAGACAGACGCGCAAATGCGTTCTTGATCAGCGCCTCGCCATCTTCATCGAGCGCGCACCAGCGTTCGATTTCCCTCGGCTGCAGCAAGCTGTTGGCCTTGCCTTGCCGGGACATCTGCCGCTCGCACGCTCTCGCTACCCGCTCGCGCACGATCGCGCTGGACTCGAGCCTGGCATGGTTGCCGCCGCGCGCCATCGACAGTGCATCCGCAGGCAGCGCGGGAACCTCGATCTGCAGATCGATACGATCGATCAAGGGGCCGGAGATGCGGCCCCGGTATCGCGCGATCTGATCCGGCGTGCAGCGGCACTTCCCGCTGTGGTGCCCGAGATAACCGCATGGGCAGGGATTCATGGCGGCGACAAACTGGAAGCGCGCCGGAAAAGTCGCGTGCCGGGCGGCTCGAGAAATATGGATCCTTCCCGACTCGATCGGTTCTCGTAAGACCTCGAGCACTTTGCGATCCCACTCGGGCAGCTCGTCGAGAAAAAGTACGCCATGGTGGGCGAGTGAGATCTCTCCCGGGCGCGGATCGCTCCCGCCGCCGACCAGCGCGACGGCCGACGCGGTGTGATGCGGCGCCCGATACGGCCGGCGGCCCCACTCGCCTTGCCGAAACGAACCGGTCAGCGACTGGATGGCCGCGCTCTCCAGCGCATCGTCTTCGCAAAGCGCCGGCAGCAGGCTCGGCAGGCGTTGCGCGAGCATCGACTTCCCTGTTCCGGGCGGACCGATCATCAACAGGCTGTGTCCGCCCGCGGCCGCAACCTCCAGCGCTCGCTTGGCTGCCGCCTGCCCGCGCACGTCCGACAGGTCGACGTCGTTGTCATCGCGCGCGGTGCCTTCCGTGGCAACGCAGCGAGGCAAGGCTTCCCGTCCGGCGAGATGCGCGCACACCGCGAGCAGGCTTTTCGCGGGGTACACGACGGCATTGCGCACAAGAGCCGCCTCAAGGGCGCTGCCCGCGGGCAACACAAAGGCGCGCCCATCGCGGTGAGCCTTCAAGGTCATTGCCAGCGCGCCGCGGATCGGTCTCAAGTCGCCCGTGAGCGCGAGCTCTCCCGCGAATTCGTAGTCGGGCAGCGTGCCTTTGGGAATCTGACCGGTCGCGGCCAGGACGCCAAGCGCGATGGGCAGATCGAACCGCGCCGATTCCTTGGGAAGATCGGCGGGCGCGAGATTGACCGTGATCCTGCGTGCGGGAAATTCGAACCGCGCATTTTGGATCGCCGCTCGAACCCGATCCCGGCTTTCCTTGACCTCCGTCTCGGGAAGTCCCACCAGATTGAACGCCGGAAGACCGCCCGCGAGATTGACTTCGACTTCGACGGGCAGAGCATCGAAGCCGGAAAGCGCGCGGCTGTGCAGCACTGCGAGGCCCATGCGTCAATGTCCCGCTTCACGGAGCACCCGGCAACGCGCGATGGCCTCGCTCGATCCCTTGCCGCCGCGAACTTGCGCAGCACGCTTCGCCCATGCCGCGCGGGCTGCGGCGCAGGCGTTGCGAGGGATCAGCTCTGCTTGCGTGTCGCCGATCGGCTGCGCCGCGCCTCCAATGCTGCAACGCGTGCTTCGAGAGCATCCAGCTTCTCGCGCGTGCGCAATAGTACCTGCGCCTGGACCTCGAACTCCTCCCGCGTCACCAGATCGAGCTTCGAAGTCGCGCTTGCAAGCATGGCACGAAGGTTCTTCTGGATGTCGCGCGCCGGGCTTGCGGCGATCGCTTCATTGATTCGCGCGCTGATCTCATCGAGCGTTTTGCTGTTCAGCATCGCTTGCCTCGCTTTGAATCGAAAAAATGAGTCTAGCAAAATGGTGCGCTAGAAAGCCGATGCCCGCCTCGGCCTAATGGCTGGCTGTTTGCGCCCCATCAAAGGGCGAGCTGAATCATTCGTGACTCTTCTTGGTGCATAGGGTAAGTGCACTGCAGCACGGCTCAACGCGTCAAATCGCTGTAATAAATTGATATTTAAGCGCTTTGGCCTGTGGCATGGCTTGTGCTGGAAGGCGAAAGCCGTTTTCCCGCTTTTCAGCCAGGGAGTCCTCCATGGATTTAAAAACACGAAAATTAAGGTCCGCCAGCCTCATTGCGTTCGGCCTGCTAACCGGGGCCGCCTATGCCCAAACGCCTACCCCCCCAGAAGCGAAGCCGGCCGAGCCTGCTCCGCCTCCGCCGATATTCTCGATCTGGGGCTTTGACCTTACTGGCCATCTTGATGTCGGCTACACCCATCTGACCGGATCCGGCAAATTCGTGAGCGGCGTGAACGACCGAGTGTTCGACTTCAAGCACAACGAGGCTTTCTTCCACGCACTGGATCTCACATTCACAAATACACCTGAAAACGGCTGGGGCGGCCTGGTCGATCTTACGATTGGCAAAGACGCCGACACGATTGCCGCCTACGGCACTATCAGCAAGAGCAAAGGTCCCGCGAACGGCGCGAATCACTACGTCGACCCAACGCAGTTCTACATCTATTACGGCGCGGGACCGTTATCGATTATCGCCGGCAAATACGTGACTAATGCCGGTGCCGAAGTCATCAAGAGCGACGGCGACGTGAACTATTCCCGGTCGATTCTATTCGGGTATGCGATCCCCTTCACGCACACCGGCGTACGGGCGACGTACAAGGTCAACGACATGTTGACCGTGCTCGGCGGCGTGAATCAAGGCTGGGACGCCTTCGAAGATCCGAACCACGACAAGACAATTGAACTCGGCGGCACCTTCACCCCGACGAAAACTATGTCCTTCGTTGCGTCCTATTACGGCGGCAAAGAACGAGTGACGAATTATCCCAAGAGCGACGCCAACGGAATGCGCAACCTGTTCGACTTGGTCGGCACCTTCACCGCATCCGATCAGCTGACATTCATCCTCAACTACGACTACGGCACGCAAGACCATGCTGCGGCCAACGGCAGCAAGGCGAAATGGGACGGCATTGCGGGTTACGCCACGTATCAAATCAACGATCAGTGGCGCGTCGTCTTACGCGGCGAGTATTTCAATGACCATGACGGTTACCGGACCGGCGTCGCTCAGAAGTGGAAGGAGGCAACCTTGACGCTCGCGTACCTGCCCGCGAAGGAATGGGAAATTCGTGCCGAGGTGCGCGCCGACAAGTCGGATCAATCGGCGTTTCTGAAGTCTGACGGCGTCACATCCACGAGCACCCAAAGGTCGTTCGGGCTCGAGGCCTTGTACAAGTTCTGAAAGGGCATGCTCTTACTGAAGGAGTCCGCATGAAACTGGTAACCGCAGTCATCAAGCCGTTCAAGCTGGACGAGGTCCGGGAGGCTCTTTCCGCGATCGGCGTGCAGGGTATTACCGTTACCGAAGTCAAAGGCTTCGGGCGTCAAAAAGGCCACACCGAGCTCTACCGCGGCGCCGAGTATGTCGTCGATTTTCTGCCCAAGGTAAAAATCGAAGCGGCCATCAAGAGCGACATGCTCGATCGCGTCATCGAAGCGATAGAGAAGGCCGCGAACACCGGCAAGATCGGTGACGGAAAGATCTTCGTTTTCGAGCTTGAACAAGTCGTGCGCATCCGGACCGGCGAAACCGGTGCGGACGCACTCTAAGGGGAACGCCATGAAGCAATCGATCGCGTTGATCGCCTCAGTTTGCATGCTGATGGGCGCCTTCAGCGTATCCACGGTTTTTGCACAGGACAAGGCCGCAGATCAAAAGGCGGCCGCGCCGGCAGTGACGTCGCCGGCGCCCGCGACACCGGCACCCGACGCGAAGGCCGAGCCCGCAAAGACCGAGGCGGCAGCGCCTCCTGCGGCCGCTGCGCCTGCGGCTCCCGACAAACCGACGCTTATTGCGGCAGACAAGATCAACAGCGGCGATACCGCGTGGATGCTCGCGTCGACCGCGTTGGTGTTGATGATGACCATCCCCGGCCTCGCTCTGTTTTACGGCGGCATGGTGCGCAAGAAAAACGTGCTCGCCACGGTGATGCAGAGCTTCGCGATCACCTGCCTGGTGACAGTCCTGTGGGTCGTCGCCGGCTACAGCATCGCGTTCATCCCGGGCAGTGCATTTTTCGGCGGCTTCGATCGATTGATGCTCAACGGCATGCTGTTCCAGAAGGAAGCCGGCAAGCTCACGGTATCGCATCTGGGCACGACCATACCCGAGTCGGTATACATGACGTTTCAGATGACTTTCGCGATCATCACCCCGGCGCTGATCGCCGGTGCCTTCGCCGATCGCATGAAGTTCTCGGCGATGCTCTGGTTCATGGGCCTGTGGTCGCTGCTCATCTACTCGCCGATCGCGCACATGATGTGGGAATCCACAACAGGGTTCTGGGCCACCAAGGGCGTACTCGATTTCGCCGGCGGCACGGTCGTGCACATCAACGCAGGTATCGCGGGCCTGGTGTGCGCGCTGGTCCTGGGCAAGCGGCTCGGTTACGGCAAGGAAGCGATGGCGCCGCACAACCTGACCTTCACGCTTATCGGCGCTTCGCTGCTGTGGGTAGGCTGGTTCGGGTTCAACGCGGGCTCCGCGGTTGCCGCGGACGGCCGCGCGGGGATGGCGATGTTCGTGACGCAGTTCGCAACCGCTGTCGCGGCATTGGCCTGGATGTTCACCGAATGGCTGGTCAAGGGCAAGCCGTCGGTCCTGGGCATCGCATCGGGCGCGGTCGCCGGGCTGGTCGCGATCACCCCGGCATCAGGTTTTGTCGGCGCGACCGGTGCGCTGGTGATCGGCATCGCGGCGGGGGTTCTCTGCTTCTTCGCCGCGACCATGGTCAAGCGCGCTTTCGGCTACGACGACTCGCTCGATGCCTTCGGCGTCCACTGCATCGGTGGCATCGTCGGCGCTCTCCTGACCGGCGTGTTCAACGTCAAGGACATAAGCGGCGCCGACGCGGACATGCTGGTGCAGCTCGGCGCCGTGGTCACGACGCTCGTTGTCAGCGGAGTCGGCAGCTTCATCATACTCAAGGTGATCGATGTAGTCATCGGCCTGCGCGTGACAGAGGAAGAAGAGCGCGAAGGTCTCGACGTAAGTCTCCATGGCGAGCGCGTGGAGTAGGACCGCAAGGTCTGATGTTTTCTCCTCAGTGGCTTTCGGGGCGCTTACCGGCGCCCCGTTTTTTTTGCGGGCGCAAACGGCGTTCAGTCGCGTCTGGCGCCGCGGCTATCGGCTACAATCAGATCGCCGTGTTCGAAAAATGAGCCATGGTGGCCGCCACCATCGATGCGAAGCGTAGGGGGCCGTCGAGCCTGGTAACGCGCGAATATTGTCAGTTGATGGCGCGCTATAACCGGTGGATGAACGAGCGGCTCTATGCAAGTTGCGCGCTGCTTCCCGGCGAGGAGCGCAATCGCGACCGGGGCGCGTTCTTCGACTCGATCACCGGGACGCTCAATCACCTGCTTTGGGCGGACCGGATGTGGCTCGGACGCTTCATGGGCCCGCCGTGCGAAGTTCCCGCGTTTGGCGCGGACATGTTCCCGGACTTCGAAGAGCTGCGAAGCGAGCGCGATATCACCGATCAGTCTTTGCTCGAATGGTCGGCCAGTCTCACATCGGACTGGCTCGCATCGACGCTTGTGTACACCAGCAAAGTCGATGGCAAGACTCGCCGGATTCCGGCGGCGCTCGCCGCGGTCCATATGTTCAACCACGGAATTCACCATCGCGGGCAGCTGACGACCTTGATGTCGCAGGCCGGGATCGATCCCGGAGTCACCGACCTGCCGTGGCTTCCCGGTGTGGTGCAGGTCGTCGACTAGCGTCGCCGGGTAATCGTTGTTGCTGTTTTGCGCCGCGTTACCTGCGTCGAGGTTTCGCCAGCGGTTTTTTTGCGCGGGGATGCGCCGCGTCGTACACCTTGGCCAGATAGTGAAAGTCGAGGTGCGTATAGACTTGCGTGCTCGCGATGCTCGCGTGCCCGAGAAGCTCCTGCACCGCGCGTAGGTCCCCGGACGACTGCAATAAGTGCGAAGCGAACGAGTGCCGCAGCATGTGCGGATGCACATGGCGCGCAAGCCCGCGTTTGAGCGCCCAGCCCGCGAGCCGCTGCTGGATCGCACGCGCGACGAGTCGCCGTCCCGACCGGCTTACGAACAGCGCATTCGAATCGCGCACGGACATCGCGCGGCGTCTGTGTAGCCACGTCTCGAGTGCCGCGAGCGCAGGTGCGCCCACCGGGACGATCCGCTCCTTCGATCCCTTGCCCCACACGCGCACCTCGCCGGTCGCGAGATCGAGCGACTCGAGGTCGAGCCCAGCCAGCTCCGAGACGCGCAGTCCCGACGAGTACGCCAGCTCGAACAAGGCGCGATCGCGCAAGGTCAGCGTGTCGTCTCCTTCCATCGTGACCAGTTGCACGGCTTGGTCGGGCGACAATGCCGATGGCAGCCGTTTTACCGACTTGGGTGCTTTCAGCCCCGTGCAGGGATTCTCCCGCATCGTCGGTTCGCGCTCGATGACAAACCGGAAAAACGCGCGCCAACCCGACAGAATTCGCGCGAGACTGCGCCCGGAGAGTCCGCCGGCGTGCAGCTTGGCGAGAAAGCGCCTGAGTTGCGCCGCATCGACGCGTTGCAGCGGGGCATCTCCCGCGAGCGCCTGCAACGCGCACAGATCGCGCAAATACGCTATGCGTGTATGTGTCGGCCGCGCCGCAAGATAGTCAGCGTACGCCGCGACCAGGCCGTCGTTATCGCGCTTTGGCTGGAGATCTTCGCCATTGCGCGCAGCACTCATCGGTGGGCGACAGTCATTGTTGAGGCAGAAAGCGCGCGGTCGCGACGCTGGCGAGCTCGGACAAACGCGTCAGATGGATCGTGCCCATGCCGGCATAGAAGCGCTCGGCATCGTCGCTTGCCAAAGCGAGCAAGCCGAAGGTTTGGTTCGTGCGAAGCGCCAGGAATGCATACGAGGCAAGCTCCCGCGTCCCGTCGAACCATTCGCGAGATTCGAACGGCGCGTGCGCGCCGCAGTAAGGCGCGCCCAAGGTGGCGGCATAATCGCGCAGCTCCTGCGTCGTTGCGGCAAGCTCGGGCAGATACGACTGTTCCGGAACCCTTCCCCAAAGCCGTACCGCGACCTCGGGGACTTGAAAGTCGTCGTGCAAGCTGTGATAGAGCACGCCGAGCGTGGTTTCGAGATCGGCGGCGGAGAACAGCGCGAGGGTCGAGCGATGGAGCTTCTCGATGGTCGTGTCGTTCTCGCTGCCGAATTGAATCAACTCTCTGAGTTTGGATTCGAGCTGGCCGTTTTTCTCGCGCAAGCTCACGATCTGCCGCTCGGCGATAGGGATCGCATGACCGCCATGAGGATGGGGAACGTAGATCTCGGCGAGCAGGTCCGCGTAGTCCTCGAAGAACTCCGGGTGCTGCTTCAGGTAATCGGCCACGGCGGTGGCGTCCATGCGGTCTTTTCCTTGTCTCTTTGTCTATCGGTCGCCTGGTCGCCACTCGCCCTCGAAGACCGCAATAGCCGGTCCTGTCATCAAGATGTCCCGGCCGGGCCCTGTCCACTCGATGTCCAGCGCACCCCCGCGCGTTTGAACCCGCACCTTCGAATCGAGTAAGCCGCGCGTGATGCCGGCCACGACCGCCGCGCACGCGCCCGTTCCGCACGCCAACGTTTCGCCCGCGCCGCGCTCCCAGACGCGCAGTCGAATGTTAGCGCGATCGACGACCTGCATGTAGCCCGCGTTTACTCCCCGCGGAAACCTCGGATGCCGTTCGATGAGCGGCCCTTGCGTCGTCACCGGCGCATCGTCGACATTCTGCACCAGCTGCACCGCGTGCGGATTGCCGATCGAGAGCGCGGTGATCATGACCTGAAGACTGTCGAGCTCCAGCGGTTGCACGACGGCGTCGTCTTCGCCGATAAAAGGAATCTCGCCGGGAGCAAACCGTGGCGTCCCCATGGCCACCGTCACCTGGCCGTCCTCCTCGATCCGGGGCTCGATGATTCCCCCGAGCGTCTGGACACGGATAGCGCGCT
>VBCZ01000299.1:5441-5871 GCA_005889025.1 Betaproteobacteria bacterium | reverse complement strand
GTCGGGCGTCCACCAGACGCCGGTACTCGGGCAGCCGGCGGTCGTGAGCCCGGCGAAACGCACGGCGATCACCCAGCGGGTCCTTCAGGCCTGCGACGCCATCGATGGCCTGATGGATGGACAGATCACCAACCCAAGGGCGTGCGTGTTCAATATCGACTCGATGGGTCCCGCCGGCGATAACACGCTGACCGCCGCAGAGCTGGCGGTCGCCAAGGCGATGTACGCCGGCACCACGAGCGAAACCGGCCAGCAGCGCTACACGGGTGCCAAGTTCGGCGACGAGGCAGACTGGGATCCCAACTTTGCGGACAATGGTGGATACGGGCCTTTCATTGGCCACTTCGTGTACGGCGTGTTGAGTCCACCGTTCGACTGGCGTCGCGACATCAATTTCTCGACCGTCTACGATCAGGCCAAGGCCGCGCTG
>VBCZ01000299.1:0-5409 GCA_005889025.1 Betaproteobacteria bacterium | reverse complement strand
ATCCAGTTCGCCGGATGGAACGACTCGGTGGTGCCGCCCGATGGCTCGGTGGACTACTACCATTCGCTGGCGCTGTTCGAGAAGCTGCACACGCTGCCGAGCCCGGTTATCGATGCACTCGTGAACAGGCTGTCGCCGCAAGACGTTGCTCTCACGGCACAAGCCTTGGGCGACCAGGTGCGGCAATACCATAGGCTGTTCATGCTGCCCGCTGTCGCGCATTGCGGTGGAAGCACAGGCCCCAGCTCGATCGGCGGTGGTATGCCGGAGCCCCCCGCCGCGTTTCGCGATGCCGACCATCACGTCGTGAGTGCCGTGATCAAGTGGGTTGAACAGGGCATCGCACCCGAAAGAATCATCGCGACTCGATTCAGCGGCGGTGCGCTGACGTTGTCACGACCGGTGTGCCCGTACCCTGCGCAAGCGGTCTACAACGGGTCGGGTGACGTTAACGTGGCGTCGAACTTCACCTGCGTGCAACAAGTCGAGTCGGCAAGCAGCATCACGCCGGGCGACATCGTGCTGATCAAGAACTCGCTCACGCAGCGCGCGCTCGAGCTGCCCCATCGCTAGCAACTCGAACGCTGTTCAGTAGAAAGCATCCTTTTCGGCGCGGCGCTCGAGGCGCGGACGCTGCGTCGATAGGTGCTCGACAAGCAACGCGAGCAACTTGCTGTGGCGGTGGCTCGGGAAGCGCTCGGCGTTTTGTCTCGCCGATCGCCTGAATCTCACCGCGCGCGATCGCCACTACTCGTCGAGAACCAATCGATACCCGACCCCGGTCTCCGTCAGCAAATGGCGAGGTCGCACCGGATCGATCTCGAGCTTGTCCCGTAGTTGCTTCATGTAGATACGCAAATAATGCGTGTCCTTCTCGTGCGTCGGTCCCCATACTACCGTGAGAAGGTGACGGTGCGTGACCACCATGCCGAGCTGCTTCGCGAGCATCGCAAGCAACCGGAATTCAATCGGTGTCAATCGGATCTCTTCTTCGTCGCGGAGTGCGGTGCGTTTTTCGAGATCCACGACTGTATTTCCGAAACGCAGGATCGACGTGCCGGATGGCGAGCGAACCGCGTGTCGCAACGCCGCGCGCACGCGCGCCAGCAGCTCGCCGATGCCGAAAGGCTTGGTGACGTAGTCGTTGGCGCCTGCGTCGAGCGCCTCGATCTTGGATCGCTCCTGAACACGCGCCGATAGCACGATGATCGGCATCGGCGACCACTCGCGGATGCGCCTGATCACCTCGATACCGTCGACATCCGGCAATGCCAAATCGACGATCGCGAGATCCGGCTTGTGCGTTCCGGCGTCAATGGAACCGCGGCGACCGGTCGCCGACTCGACGACCCTATAGCCTTCGACACCGAAGGCTGTGCGCAGGAAGCGCCGGATTTCGGGCTCGTCCTCGACGATGAGGATCGCGGGGCGCGGCTCGGCCATCTTCTAATTCGACGCCAACTCCAACGGAGCGGAAGGCGCTTCTTCCAACGGAAGCGTGAAACGGAATGCCGTTCCGCCGCCGGGCACTCGCTCGGCCCAAGTCTGTCCTCCGTGCAGGCGAACAATCGCGCGGCAGATGGCGAGCCCCAGGCCCATGCCCGCACCGGCACCTTCGACCGAGCCACGATGAAACTTCGCGAATACGCGCTCGAGATCGCGGTCGGAAAGACCAGCGCTGTAGTCTTGAACAGTTACGATGACCTCCTCACCGCGACGCTGCGCACACACCCTCACCACCGTTGCCGGGGGCGTGTGCTTGGCGGCGTTCTCGAGCAGGTTGCCCAGCGCCTGTTCGATCAAGGTCGCATCCACACGCACCAGCGGCAGATCATCGGGCAGCTCCACGATGACCCGGTGGGCCGCCATGCGCTCGCCCAGCCGCGCCAGCACGGCTCCGACGATCTCGCTCAGCGAAGCCCAGTCCCGGTCCACTTTGATGGCGCCCGTTTCGAGACGCGTCATCTGCAATACCTTGGCTACGTGTTCCGACATCTCTTGCGCCTGGTCGAATACGCTTTTCGCCAACGCGTGACGCTCCGCCGCGCTCAAACGCTCACCGCTTTCCGCGAGGCTGGATGACGCGCCCGCCATGACGGCGAGCGGCGTGCGCAAATCGTGCGATATCGAGGCAAGCAAGGTGCTGCGAATCCGCTCGGTCTCGGCTTCGATTTCGAGTGCCGCCTGCGCTGCCGCCTGGCGCCGGACACTCTTGACCAGCCGGGAAATGATGAGCCCGACGGAGAGCATGATGGCAAAGGTCAACAGATACTGAATATCGTCGACGGTAAACGTCCCTCGCGGCGGAACGAACACGAAGTCGAATGCCGCCACAAACAAAACTGATGCGGCGATCGCAGGTCCGCGCGAGAAACGCAGCGCAATGATCACCACGGCCAGCAGGTAGACCATGGCGACGTTCACCAAGTCGAACCGTGGATACATCACTAGCCCGACGAACGTGCAGGCGGCCGCAGCGCCGACCGCCCAGGCATAGCCAACCCAGTGCCGTTTCAGGTTCATCCTTAAGACTGTAGCCCATGAACGCTGTAAATTTCCCATAAAAATCGCAGGGATTTTGCTAAACGGATGCGCGGGTGGTTTACGCTGTTTATCGATGGAGACCATTGTCGACTCCCAGCCGCCGTCCGCCCTGCACGTCGAGCCTGCGCACCGGAGGCACACGACTGCGGCGTTGGCCCTTCTCGCGCTCGGTATCGTCTATGGCGATATCGGCACGAGTCCGCTCTATGCCGCGAAGGAAACGTTCAATCCTCAGCACGGCATTCCGCTGACGGCCGACAACATCGTCGGCGGCGTCTCGACGATCTTCTGGTCACTGATGATCGTCGTCTCGCTCAAGTACGTGACTCTCGTACTGCGCGCGAGCAACCGCGGGGAAGGCGGCATCATGGCGCTGCTGGCGCTCGCCACCTCAGCCGTGCGCGAACGGCCGAGGCTGCGCGCGGGACTTCTCACCATCGGCGTCTTCGGAGCCTCGCTATTCCGTGGAAGGACTGGAAGTCGGCACCGCGGCCTTCAAACCCTACGTCGTTCCAATCGCGTCGGGCATTCTAGTTGCGTTATTCGCAATCCAGCGTTACGGCACAGGTGTCGTCGGCTTGTTCTTCGGCCCCGTATGCGCGCTATGGTTCATTTCGATTGGCGCAATTGGCATCTGGAACATCGCCAGGGCGCCGGCGATTTTAAAGGCCATAAATCCAGCGTATGCGCTGCATTTTGCGACGGGACACGGCTTCGCGTCGTTCGTCGCGCTGGGCTCGGTGCTGCTTGCCATTACCGGTGCCGAGGCGCTCTACGCGGACATGGGCCATTTCGGCAGCCGGGCGATTCGCATCGCCTGGTTTTGCGTTGCCGCACCCGCACTGGTGCTCAACTATTTCGGGCAGGGCGCACTGCTCATCGCGCAACCCGCTGCAATCGAGAACCCCTTTTTCCTGGCTTATCCCGATTGGGCCCTTTATCCGATGGTCGTGCTCGCCACCGCTGCGACCGTCATTGCTTCGCAGGCCACGATATCAGGCGCGTATTCGATGACGCAGCAAGCCGTTCAGCTCGGCTATCTGCCACGCATGACGATCCTGCACACGTCGGCGCGAACGATGGGGCAGATCTACGTACCTGTCGTGAATTGGACTCTGTTGCTGGTCGTCGCGGCCGCGGTCGTCGGATTCGGCAGTTCGTCACGGCTCGCCTCGGCCTACGGAGTGGCCGTGATGGGCACCATGCTCGTCACGACCGTGCTCACCTTCTTCGTGCTTCGGTACGGCTGGCGCTACCCATTGTGGCTGTGCGTGCTCGCGACTGCGTTCTTCATGCTGATCGATGTCGTGTTCTTCGCTGCGGCCATGCACAAGGTGCTCGATGGCGGCTGGTTCCCGCTGGCATTGGGAGCAATCGTGTTCTTCGTCATGGTGACGTGGCGCCGCGGGCGCGAAACACTGCGCGAACAACTGCTTGGCTCGTCGCCGCCTCTGGAGGGATTCCTCAAGTCGCTCTTCGTGCACCCGCCGCAGCGTGTGCCCGGTACGGCCGTGTTTCTTACTTCTACGCCGGATGCCACCCCCAACGCGCTGCTGCACAGCCTCAAACACTACAAGGTGCTCCATGAGAAGAATGTATTTCTGACGGTCGAATTCGACGATGTGCCGTCGGTGCCTTCAGGACGTCGAGTCGTGAGCGAACGCCTGGCCGATGACTGCTGGCGCGTCACCGCCCGCTACGGTTTCATGGAGCGACCGGATGTCGCCCTTGCCCTCGAGCTTTGCGCGCCGGAGGGACTGCAACTCGATCCAATGGAGGTAACCTACTTCCTGTCGCGCGAGAAGATCGTTCCCAGGACAACGGAGAGAGGGATCGAGCAATGGCGCGACCGCTTCTTTGCCACGATGGCGCGCAACGCGGGGAGTATCACGGACTTTTTCAACATTCCCACCAACCGGGTCGTCGAGCTGGGGACGCGCGTCGAGATTTAGACCGCAGTTGGCGCCTAAGCAACCCGGCTATGGGCGCCATGACAGGCGCACTGACGTGGAGAATGCTGCTCTTCCCCGGCTCGCTGCTTCCAAAGGCCACGGTTCCTACACCGAAATCAGACGGTGTCCGATTGGCGCGGCCTCCGGCAAATGGTATTTCCTTCCCATGATCTTCGCTGTCACTCGCTATCGTCCTTCATAAAGGAAATTACCATGGATCCCATGACGGGCAGTCGCACGATTATCACTGATACGCCCCGCCCCAAGCATGCGGAAGGCATGGCAGAGACCGCGCACCAGATAACGGACAGGATGGCAAGGAAGGCCAAGCCTAACGTGAATCGCCTCCATGGATCGGCTCATCGGGCGGTCGATGCCCGCTAAGGTCGCATGACGCGCGGCAACGTCAGCTTCAGAGATTTTCAGCCAGGCTCCAACCCGCGCCATACGAAGTTCAAGTTCGCATCCGATAGCTTTCCGCTGCTGATCGCAGCAGCTTTGGTCCTATTGTGCGCCGCCGCTGCCGATGGCAGCGCTTCCGATAGGCGTGGAACGCCGAAACGCGCGGCAGCCGGTTCCGGTGCAACGCTTGCCTTCGAGTCCATCGAGGACCAGAGCGCATCTCCCTTGCTGAGCCGCGGTACGCATGGCGCTGCCGTGGTGCAGGCCCAGGTGCTGCTCGATCGTGCCTGGTTCTCGCCCGGAGAGATCGACGGCAGCTTCAGTGACAACATGCGCAAGGCCGTGAAGGCGTTCCAAGAGGCAAGCGGGATCGCGAGCAGCGGACAAGTGGATCCCGACACGTGGCGTGCACTTCGGTCGACTGATGCGCCGATCCTGGTGGACTACACCATAACGGACAAGGACACCGCCGGCCCCTTCGTGCGCATTCCAGCCGACATGATGGAACGTG
>VBCZ01000300.1:787-19361 GCA_005889025.1 Betaproteobacteria bacterium | reverse complement strand
GAGTTTCTCAAGCGCTGGCAGGCGTCACTGGCAAGGAAGTGAAGATGTGTAACCCGAGTTGAGCACACGATTTGGGCCGAGCTACAATTTCAATGCTTGCTCTGGATTCGTCGTCATAGGCGCCCTCACGGCTACCTGGTCCGCTCAGATAGCCGACGCAAAACGATAATGATTGCCCGGAGCTCTACCCTACCCCGAGTCACCGTGGTCGCCATCACGGCGCTGGTGATCTTGACGCCGCTCTTGCTCATTTTCTGGCAGAGCTTTCTCAACGCGCCGTTCTTCAATCCGGCCAAACATCTCAGTTTCGATGCGTATCGTTTCATTTTCGACGATCCGGATTTCTGGCAGTCCCTTCTAAACTCGGTTGTCATCGCCGCGGGCATGGTGCTGATCGCGCTGCCGCTCGGTGCCGCGCTGGCGTTTCTCCTCACCCGCACCGATCTGCCCGCGCAGCGTGCAATCGAGGTGCTCGTCCTCATCCCCGTGTTCATCTCACCCATGGTGCTGGCATTCGGCTACGTCGTCGCCATGGGACCGGTGGGCTTCTATTCGACGTGGGCCAAGGATCTCGTCGGCGACGTGCCCTGGAATGTCTACTCGCTCCTCAGCATCGCCGTGATCGCGGGGCTCACGCATGTGCCGCACGTCTATCTTTATTCATCTGCGGCACTCAAGAGCCTCGGGTCGGACGTCGAAGAGGCCGCGCGCGTGGTCGGCGCCAACCCGCTGCGGGTGGCGCTGAACGTGAGCTTGCCGATGACCGCACCGGCGCTTTTCTATGCGGCGGTGCTGGTGTTCTTTTTGGGCTTCGAGCTCTTCGGCCTGCCGCTGGTCCTGGGCGACCCCGAGGGCCATCTGGTGTTGTCCACATACCTCTACAAGCTCACCAACAAGCTGGGCACACCGTCCTATCATCTGATGGCGGCAGTGGCGGTGTGCATCGTTGCGATCACGTTTCCTCTGGTTCTGCTGCAGCGATGGCTGCTCAAGACCGCGGGAAAATACGTTTCGGTCAAGGGCAAGGCGACGCGGCAGAAGCTCCTGCCACTGGGCGGGTGGAAATGGGTCGCACTCGGTATCGTCGCGCTGTGGCTCATCTTCACCATCGTCGTGCCGATCTCGGGCATCGCGCTTCGCGCTTTTGTCAAGCAATGGGGTGAGGGCATCAACCTTACCGACGTTCTGACGCTGGAAAACTTCACGCAGGTGTTCAGTCAATCCGACCAGGTCCGCGCGATCGTCAACACTTTCCTGATCGGGACCATCGGCGGCGCACTCGCCGTCGCGTGCTATATGGCCATCGGGCTCGCCGGTCACCGCCAGCGCGGCGGCATCGCCAAGGTGCTCGATTACCTGGTGCTGCTGCCGCGCGCGGTGCCCGGATTGCTGGCGGGACTCGCGTTCCTATGGATCTTCCTGTTCGTGCCGGGCTTGAAGGAGCTGCGCAACACCATCTTTTCGGTGTGGCTCGCATATACGGTCGTCTGGCTCGCTTACGGCTTGCGCCTGATCTCCGGCGCGCTGTTGCAGATCGGGCCCGAGCTCGAGGAATCCGCGCGCACCGTCGGTGCCTCGAACGCGCAGGTGCTGCGCCAGGTGACGATCCCCCTGATCCGCTTCGGCCTGCTCGCGAGCTGGCTGCTGGTTTTCATGATCTTCGAGCGCGAGTACTCGACGGGTGTGTATTTACTCGGGCAGGGGACTGAGGTCATCGGCTCGATGCTGGTTTCATTGTGGGGCGCCGGAGCGATCGATCAGGTCGCCGCGCTGTCGCTGATCAACATTGCGCTGGTCGCCGTCGGCCTTGCCGTCGCGCTGCGCTTCGGAGTGCGCCTGCATGAATAAGTCTGCAACCAAGCCGGGAACTACGTTGGCACCTAACCTGGCAACCAAGCCGACGGACAGGCTCGTCGTCGAGGATCTGCACCTGCAGTACGGTGACAACCCCATTCTCAAGGGTGTCTCGATGACGCTCAACCCGGGCGAGGTCGTCGCGCTGCTCGGCGCATCCGGCAGCGGCAAGACGACGTTGCTGCGCTCGGTCGCGGGTCTCGAGCAGCCGAGCCGGGGCAAGATCGCGATCGGCGGCTCGATGCTCTTCGATAGCGCTGCCGGCATCGACATGCCGGTCGAGAAGCGCAATCTCGGGCTGGTTTTTCAGTCATACGCGCTATGGCCCCATCGCACCGTGTTCGAGAATGTCGCCTACGGACTGAGGCTGCGTGACATTCCGGCAAGCGAGATCGAGCAGCGCGTCACGCAGGCATTGACCAACCTGGGTTTGGGTGAGCTGGCGCAGCGCCTGCCGCATCAGCTCTCCGGCGGACAGCAGCAGCGCGTGGCGATCGCACGGGCGCTGGTGTACAACCCGCCGGTCGTGCTCATGGACGAGCCCCTGTCGAATCTCGATGCCAAGCTGCGCGAGGAAGCGCGCGCTTGGCTGCGCGAGCTGATCGTTCGGCTCCACATCTCGGCGCTGGTCGTCACTCACGACCAGACCGAGGCGATGGCCATGTCGGACAAGATCCTGCTCTTGAACTTCGGCAAGATCGAGCAGCAGGGCACGCCTGAGGAAATGTACAACCGGCCGCAAACGCAGTTCACCGCGGAGTTCATGGGCAGCAACAACCATTTGCCGGGCAAGGTCGCGCAAGTCGCCGAAGGCCGCGCCCTGCTTGCAGGCGACGGCTGGCGGCTGTGGGGCGCGGCGCACGGCCCGCTGGCCGTGGGCGATGCGGCCACCGGGATCATCCGCTTGGAGCGCACGCGAATTGCATCGGGCGCGGGCGCGGATTGCGTGAAAGCCGAGCTGGTCACCGGCATGTTCCTCGGCGATCGCAAGGAAAATCTTTTCAAGCTGGGCGATTTGCGGCTGCGCTGCTATGGGAGCGTCCCCGGAGGAAGCGGGGAATGCTTTCTCGAGCTGCCGCCGGAAGATCTGTGGGTCTTTCCCGGGAACGCGGCGCTCTAATCGGCTCCGAGCGCCGAAAGGCAGCGGAGCATCGTGACGGAAATGGTCATCGGTCGTTTCCGTAAGACTTTAGTAAAGCGAGAGAAAAGATGCAGGTCACCGGCATGCTCTATGGTTCGAAGCTGCTTCAATTTGCAGGCTTCCCCACAGCGGAAGTGTTGGGCCCTGACGCCAGCGAGGAGGAAATCAAGGCATTGATCGAGCGTCACGGCTCGGTATTCGTGAAGCCGGTGTTCAAGGGAGGTGTCGGCAAGAAGGGCAAAGCCGGCCTGCTGGGGCGCGCCAAGGATCTCAAGACCGCGCTCAAGGAAAAAGAGCGCCTCTATTTCGTCGAGCATCGGCACGGCAACCAAACCGCCAAGGCGAATGGCGTGACCTTCGAAGGCGCGGTTCCCGCGGAGCACGAGGTGTATTTCTCCATCACCGACTCGACGCGCTTTCGCGCGCCGACCATGACGCTCACGCACCATGGCGGCATGGACATCGAGGAGCTCGACAAGAGTCTGGTCGCCAACGTGCCCTTCGATCCGCTGACCGGACTTAAGGCGTTCGTCGTGGCAAACGCCTTGTCCGAGCTCACCGCGCCCAAGGAGCTGATCTCGCCGCTGGTCCAGCAGCTTCCCAAGCTGTGGGAGCTCTATCACAACTTCGGCATGACCACGCTCGAGCTCAACCCCATCCGCATGCGGCCGGACCGCAAGGGGCGCCTGACGCCGGTGGCCTGCGACTTCAAGTGCGGCTTCGACCGCGACGATCCGCGCTGGCAGCGGCTCGACCTTCCCGCGCATCTGTTCGCGGTCGACTATTCCGACTTCGAGCAGGAGATCAACCAGCTGCGGACCTACCAGGGACAGAGCGACGTCTATGTGATCAATGCCCATGGCACGATCCTCGCGCCGACCTTCGGCGGCGGCGCCAACTCGCTGGTGACCGAGATGCTCGGCGACGACGCGATCATCTCCTCCGACTTCGGCGGCAATCCTCCGTACGAAAAGATGAAGGAGGTGGCCCGGATCTGCTTCAAGCATTGGCTGAAGCAATCCAACGTCTTGTTCATCATCGGCGGCAAATCCAACAACACCGACATTTTCGAGACCTTTCGCGCCATGGCCGACGCGCTGCGCGAGCATTTCAGTCAGTGCGGCCCCACACCGGTGTATGTCGTGATCGGCCGCGGCGGGCCGAATCTGGTGCGCGGCATGAGTGCCATGCGCGACACCGTCGAATCGCTGGGACTGCCTTACCGGATGTTCGGCTTCGACTCCGACATGAGCGAAGTCGTCGGCTACGCGAAGTTGGTGAACGAGTGGATGAAATCGGGCGGGCGCGAGCAGCTCGCAACCCGGCTCAAGATCGCGCAACCGTAGGTGCGAATTCATTCGTACGCGGATGTAGGCGCGAATTCATTCGCACGCGGATGTAGGTGCGAATTCATTCGCACGCGGCGCTCATAGGGTCGATGGCGGCCGAATAAATTCGGCCCTACGACTCTGCGCAGGCGAGATATTGGGAGGTCGACGTGTACAGGCAAGGCGTAGGCGACTTCAAATCTTATGTGGGGATCAGCTCGCTCGCGCAGATTGCGACGCGCCAGGATCGCGTCTGCGTGCTCAACATCCTCGGCGGAGAATCGAGCGACGTCACCCCGGTAGGCCACGAATATTCGGGCGGCAACGTGGTGTTCGGAACCTCGCCTGGCCGGCGTGGTCAGGTGCTCGAAACCAGGATCGGCAATATCCCCGTGTACAACAACGTCCGGGAGGGGCTCGAGGACGGTCATCGGTTTAGCTGCGGCGTGGTGTATCTCCCGCCGTCGGCGGCGCGCGACGGCGTCGCCGAGTTGATACGGGTGAATCCCGACCTCAAGAAGATCTTCATGGTCACCGAGAAGATGTCGGTGCACGACGCGCGCGAGATCCGCGCCATGGGGCAGTCGAACGGCATCGACATTTTTGGCGGCAACAGCTTGGGCGTGGCCGATGCCTGGAACCGCGTGCGCATCGGCGGTGCACTTGGCGGCGATGCGCCTTCGGAAGCATTGAAAAAGGGCTCGATCGCGATCTTCTCCAACTCCGGCAATTTCACGACCACGATTGCCACCTACCTGCGCATGGCGGGATGGGGAACGACGACGCTCATTTCCAGCGGCAAGGATGTCTACATTCACTATGCCGCGCCCGAGTTCGCATTCGCGCTCGCCAACGACGCGCGCAGCAAGGCTGCCGTCCTGTACGTCGAGCCAGGCGGGTATTACGAGCTCGATGCCGAGTTCACCAAGCCGGTCATCGCGTGCGTAGTCGGCCGGTGGAAGGCGAAACTCACACGCGCGGTGGGGCACGCCGGCGCGCTGGCGGGTGGCGACGACGACGCTGCGGGGAAAGAGCGCTGGTTCATGGAAAAGCTCGGTGTCGACCAACTGTTGACCCCGGACAAGCCCGTGTTCTCCGCCAAGGGCGCGGTCGTGGCCAACATCGCCTACATTCCCATGGCCTTGAGCGCGGTCATGCGAGAAAACGCGACGCGGCCGGATTTCGCGACCGAAGGAAGCCTCGCGCTCAAGCCCTGGTTCGGCGCGAATCAGGGCTTAAGCCTTCCTGCCGAGCTCGATCTGCCTGTTGTCAAGGCGACGCCGCCGTACGACGAGCAGATCGCCGCGCTGGCCAGGCAGGTCGGCGCGGTGCTGCCTCGCCAGTCGATGAAGGACGCATCGGGTGCATCGCAAATGGACGCCAAGACCCAGATCACCAGTCTGTACGGCGTGTCGATGCTCGATGCCGCGCAGTATCCGTTGGAAACCAATATCAACCTCGCGCTGTTGCACGAGAGGGGCGACGAGAACGAACGCAAGCTCATCAATGTCGCGATCGGCGCGGAGCTCGATTTGCACGCCCGCACGCGAAGCCGGCAACGCCCCCAATAGCGTGCTCGCGGCAGCGGCGAGCATCGTCGGACCGCGCAGCGCGGAACGCGCACGGGAGGCGACGTCGGCGCTGATTGAAATGTTTTCCGCGGCCGCGCTTCCCAGCGCGGTGGACGAAGCCTTCGACGTCGGCGCGATTCCCCCAGATGGGTCCAGGCGGGATCTCTTCGTCGGCGCCGCGCGCGACGCCAAGGCCGAGGCGATGCTCACCGGACTGAAGGCGCGAGACGCCACGTCGGTCTTCGTGCGCTATGTGCAAAGCCTGGGCGGGTACCCTACCGCGGACGCAGTCCTTGCCGCGATCGCCGCCACGCTGGCGTGGGGACCGCTGATGCGCAAGCGAATCTCGCGGATCACCGCCGAATGCGTGCCATGGTGGACGCGATTGTTCGGCACGCTCATCGGCGCATCGGTCGGCGCCGAGCGTCACGAAGCGGCGCGCTTTTCCGGAATCCCGGTCGACGATATCCTGCAAAAGCGCTCGCTGACCGATGTCGCGTACGTCGCTCTTCTCGGCCTTGAGCCGGAGGCGGCGAACCTGTTCGCGTTTCAGACGCTGGTCGGTCTGCTGCTCACCAACGGTCCCGGCGCGATTTCCGCGCAAGGCGCGAAAGGGGCGGTGTCCGCGGACGGGCCGGAAACACCGGAGCGGGTGCAGCTCAACAAGTGCCTGGTCGGCTTTCTCACGCATTCGGGATTCGCCCACGGCGGCAACGGCTACGAGGGGATCGCATTCCTTCTCGATCAGTTTCGCGACGCCGGGCTCAAGGATCCGACCGACGCCAGGCACGGCGTCGATCTTCAGGCGCTGGCGATGCGTTACGTCGAGGAATACGCCCGTTACAAATACCCCGTGTTCAAGGATCGGCCGGTCAATTACGACCCCCGAGAGGTCTACGTGCGGGAGCTCTTCGACAAGCGGGGCGAGTACAACGTGTTCCACCAGTATTATCACGCGCTGGTGAAAGCGCTGTTCGAGGCGGGGGTTTCGCGCAACGTCTACTGCGTCAATATCGACGCCGTCATTGCCGCGCTTCTCTTGAAAATGCTGTGGCAGCCCTACCGGGACGGCGCATTTTCGGAAAGGGCGCTGGAGACCGCCGCGTTCACGATCTTCCTGTATCCGCGCATGCTTGGTTGCGCGGCGGAAGTCGACGACCACATCAACCGGGGCCGCAACATGGACACGCGCACACCTGCGTCGCAGTGCCGGTTCGTGGCCTGATGGTCGAGGCTAAGGTTTTTCGCCGGATGCGCCGCGGAGATTCGCGACGTCCTGCCTGACCGCTGCGAGCTCCCGCTCGAGCCTTCGCACATCTTCCTTGAGCGACGCAATCTCCATCGCGGTTGCCTCTTCGGTCGTGCGGGGGTGCGTGATCGACGGCGCAGGCTCGGGCGCCGGTTGGCCGGACAACAGATGCATCCAGCGGGTCTCTCTCGCGCCGGGCTGGCGGGTCAGCTCGATCACCAGCGCACCGGTGTTTCGATCCCTGAGCTCGTGCAGGAACGCTTCGATTGCCGAGCCGTCGGCGAAGCGATGCATGCGATCGCTATTGATTCGGAGCTCTCCGACGGTTTGCGGTCCGCGCAGCATCATCGTCGCCAGCAGAGCGACGGCCTGCGAGGGCACGCCGACGACGCGCTCGATGTTGTGCGCATAGCGCATGACCCGCCCGCCGCTCGACTCGACAATGAGCGACAGCGTCTTCAGGCGATCGAGCGCGGCCTGGACTTCGGCCTCCGTCCAGCTCATCACTGGATCGCGGCTGGTTTTTTGATTGCACCCCGAGGTCAGCGCGTTGAGCGTCAGCGGATACGTGTCCGGGACGGTGCGCTGCTTTTCCACGAGGACGCCGAGCACGCGCGTGTCGAGCAGAGAAAGGGAGGGGAGCGTCGAAGTCAAAGTGTTTCGGTGAGGCCGAACGGGGGCACGACGATCCGGCACGGCCGGTCGTTTCCACGCTGCGCCGTTACTGTTATCTTAAGGGGCGAAAGAAGCGCATTCTATCCTGCAGCGGCCGTCAACCGAGCGCGCCGCGGTCCCCTGGAAAGATTCGATGGCCCAACAAACCGAAGTGACCAACATGGCGCTGTTCTGCGATTTCGAGAACGTTGCCCGCGGCGTGCAGGATGCGAAATATGACCGGTTCGATATCGGCAAGGTACTCGAGCGCCTGCTGCTCAAGGGCAGCATCGTCGTCAAGAAAGCCTATTGCGACTGGGACCGCTACAAGGCATTCAAGCCGGCCATGCACGAGGCGTCGTTCGAGTTGATCGAGATTCCTCATCTGCGCCAGTCAGGCAAGAACTCGGCTGACATCCGCATGGTCGTCGATGCGCTCGATCTTTGCTACACCAAATCCCACGTCGAAACCTTTGTGATCATCAGCGGCGATTCCGACTTTTCTCCGCTGGTCTCGAAGCTGCGCGAGAACAACAAGGTCGTGATCGGCGTGGGCGTGAAGAACTCGACGTCCGATCTGCTCATCGCCAATTGCGACGAGTTCATTTTCTACGACGACCTCGTGCGCGAAAAGAAGAAGAAAGCAGCCCGCAGACCGTCGGCGAAGCCTCCGTCTGACGGCGGGCCGAAGGCGGCAGCCGTCGGCGTCGATGAAGGCAAGGTGCCTGCAAGAAAAACCGACGAGGAGCGAAGGCAGGAAGCGCTCGACCTCATCGTTGGCACGGTCGAAGAAGCCCGGATTCAACGAGTCCTACTATGGGTTCCGATCGTTCAACGGCATGCTCGAAGCCGCGGAGCAGGCGGGCGGCCTCAAGCTCGAGCGCGATGAAAAATCGGGCGGCTATATCGTCCGTCTGCCGGCGCAGGACGAATGACGCCGACCGTTCTGCTGGCGCGCTGTTTCGCGGGGGCCGTGGTTGCCGCGTTCGCGGCAGGGGCCCCGGCCGGAAATCCGCAGCCTGCCGCCGGCAGCGGCAACGCTCCCGCCAGCCCGCCCAGCCTTGCCTCGACCGGGAACCCCGAGTTGACGGTATCGGTGGGCGGGCGGATGTCGACCTTCGCTCCCGCGGCGCTGCTCGCCATGCCTGCGGCAACCACCGTCACGATCGCCAACGACGTGGCTTACAAGCGCAATATGACGTTTCGCGCGATACCGCTTGCTTTGTTGCTGGGCGGCGTCGGCCCAGACGAAACGCTGCGTTTTGTCGCAAGCGACGGTTTCGTCGCGACGTTGCCTGCGGCCCTGCTTCTTGCGCGCGGCGACGGCGCGGTGGCTTATTTGGCCATCGAGCCGCCCGATGCGCCCTGGCCGCCGCTGAAAGCCGGCGACCCCTCGACCGCCGGGCCGTTTTATCTTGTGTGGGTGCGTCCCGAGCGGGGCGGCATCAGCCCCGAGCAATGGCCCTATCAGGTGGTGAAAATCGAATCCGTGCCGCCGCTTGCGCGCCGGTTTCCGATGGTCGCGCCGGCACCCAGTCTGTCGGCACGCGATCCGATCAGGCATGGATTTGCGGTGTATGAAAAAAATTGTTCGGTGTGCCACACCATCAACTTGGGTGGCGAGGCGAGCATCGGCCCTGACCTCAACGTCCCCTACAATCCCACTGAATATTTGCGCGTCGATGCACTCCGGCGGCTCATTCGCGACCCGCAGACGCTCCGCCGCTGGCCTTCGGCCAAGATGCCTGCTTTTCCACCCGATGCATTGAGCGACCGCGATCTGACCGACCTGCTCGCCTATCTTCACCACATGGCCGACCGCAAAGTCCAGGTGCCCATAGCCAAGTAATCGCCGCGGCGCGACAATCCCATTGTTTTCGGGGGCGGCCGGCCCCATATGGCAGCTCCAAAGGCGCAGAGGTTTTCGATGTCGACCGTTCGACCGGCCGCAGTGGCCGGAATGTTCTACCCGGGCTCTCCCGCCACGCTCCGCCAGAGCGTACGCGACCTGCTGGACTCCGCTACAGGCGGGCCGGTTTCGCGCGGGTCGTGGCCCAAGGCGCTCATCGTCCCGCACGCGGGTTACATCTATTCCGGCCCCGTTGCGGCAAGGGCATACGCGCGATTGAGTCCGGGCCGCAATACCATACGCCGCGTAGTGCTTCTCGGTCCGGTGCATCGCGTGCCGGTGCGCGGGCTTGCATTGCCGGGTGCCGGCGCGTTTGTCACTCCGCTCGGCTCGATCCAGGTCGATCTGGAAGCCGTCGCTTCGATCCGGCACATGCCGCAGGTCTGCGAAAGCGCTGCGGCCCACGCGCTGGAGCATTCGCTCGAGGTGCAGCTGCCGTTCTTGCAGGGCGTCCTGGATGACTTCGCGATCGTTCCGCTCGCTGTGGGCGACGCATCCGCCGAAGAAGTCGCGGAAGTCATCGAGCGCCTGTGGGGCGGCTCTGAAACGCTCATCGTTGTGAGCTCGGATTTGTCGCATTACCACGAATACGGCGCCGCGCGCCGCATCGACCTCGACACCACCGCGCAGATCGCCGCGCTCTCGCACACTCTCGACCACGAGCAGGCGTGCGGTGCGACTCCCATCAACGGTTTTTCGCTGTGCGCGCAGCGGCGCGGATTGACACCGGATTTGATCGCCCTGTGCAACTCGGGCGACACCGCGGGCGACAAGTCGCGGGTCGTCGGCTATGCGTCGTTTGCTTTCGACGAGTCCCGACCGGAGCACTCGGATGCGTGATGTGCATCTCGGGCGCACGCTTCTGGCAACCGCGCGGATGGCCATCGCAAGCGAGCTGGGACGCGCGGTGGGCGCGTGGCCCGAGCATGCCGCGCTGGCATCGTTCGGCGCAACCTTCGTCACGCTGATGAAGAGCGACGGGCTCCGGGGTTGCATCGGCACGCTTCAGGCGCGGCGCGCGCTCCGGGACGACGTTCGCATCAACGCGGTTGCCGCTGCCTTCGGCGATCCGCGCTTTCCTCCGTTGCAAGACGACGAATTCGACGACACGTCGGTGGAGGTCTCGCTGCTTTCGCCTCCCGAGCGCGTCGAGAGCGAGGAAGAAACCGGCGTGCTCGTACGGCTTCGTCCCGACGTCGACGGAGTCATTCTGGAATACGGCACCCAGCGCGCAACATTCCTGCCGCAGGTATGGGAGTCACTGCCCTCGCCGCGCGAATTCCTGATCGAGCTCAAGCGGAAGGCCGGGCTCCCGGCCGATTTCTGGCCCGCCGACACGCGCCTCGGGCGCTGCAAGATGCAGCGCTATCGGGTGGTCAAATGGCAGGAAGCGACAGCCCCGTAGCCGGCCACCCCGGGCGCTGGTGGCACGCGCTGCCGGACGGGCGCGTGCAGTGCGACCTCTGCCCGCGCGACTGCCGCCTGCACGAAGGCCAGCGCGGCATGTGCTTCGTGCGCCAGCGCGAAGGCGACGCGATGGTGCTGACGACCTACGGACGCTCGTCGGGCTTCTGCATCGATCCGATCGAAAAGAAGCCGCTCAATCATTTCTATCCCGGGTCGAGCGTGCTGTCCTTCGGAACGGCGGGATGCAACCTCGCGTGCAAGTTCTGCCAGAACTGGGACATTTCCAAGTCGCGCGAGATGGATACGCTCATGGATCAGGCCTCGCCGGAGGCGATTGCGGAGGCCGCGAAACGCGCGGGCTGCAAGAGCGTCGCATTTACCTACAACGATCCGGTGATTTTTGCTGAGTACGCGATGGATGCGGCGGACGCATGCCGCGAGCTCGGCATTCAGGCGGTGGCCGTCACGGGACGCCGCGAACGTCGATCTCAAGGGATTCACCGACGAATTCTACGTCAAGCTCTGTGGGGCGCATCTGCAGCCGGTGCTCGATACGCTGGTCTATCTCCAGCACGAGACCAAGGTGTGGACCGAGATCACCACGCTGCTCATTCCCGGCAAGAACGATTCCGACGCCGAGCTCGAAGCAGAATGCAAATGGATCGCGCGCGAGCTTGGTCCCGACGTGCCCCTGCATTTCACCGCGTTTCATCCCGACTACAAGCTCACGGACATCGCGCACACACCCGCGGCGACGCTCACCCGCGCGCGCAATATCGCTCTCGCCGAAGGGCTCAATTACGTCTACACCGGCAATGTGCACGACATCGACGGCGGGACGACCTATTGTCCGGGCTGCCGCAAAACGCTGATCGAGCGGGACTGGCACGAAATTCTCAAGTACGAGCTCACGCCCGACGGCGCTTGCCGCCATTGCGGTACATCCGTCCCGGGACGCTTCGAGTACTTCGACCGCCAATGGGGGCGTCGCAGGGTGCCGGTGAGAATCAACGTCGCGGCCTAGCACACTAGGTCGTCATTGTCGTTACGCACCGCCGCCGCAGCTCGCAACGCATCCTGCGCAATAACGCCCAGCCCCACGGTATCCCACGAAAGAGTTGTCGCCCGGCCACTTTGACTTCGCTTTAGAGTCTGCCCTGGGCTTGGCGAAGGGATAGACTCCGGCCGCGGCCCAATCTTGAGCCACCGACATGACGTACCGCAGCGCCGCCGACGCAGTTCTGGTCGTGCACTTCGCGTTCGTGCTTTTCGTGGCACTCGGCGGTCTGCTCGTGCTGCGCTGGCCGAAGCTCGCGTGGCTGCACCTGCCTTCGGTTGCATGGGCCGCATTCGTGGAGTTCACCGGTTGGATTTGCCCGCTCACACCGCTCGAAGTCGCGCTGCAGCGTAGCGCGGGCGAGGCAGGCTATGCCGGCGGCTTTATCGAGCACTATGTCATGTCGCTTTTGTATCCCGACGGGCTCACCCGAGAAACGCAGATGCTGCTTGGTGCCAGTGTCGTGGTCATAAATGTGGCGATTTATATCGTCGCCTTCAGGCGCAGGCGAGCATCGCCTTGAAAGCCTCGTCGGCGCGCTGCAGCAGGGCGACGAATGTTCGCGACGTTCATGGGCGCCTTTGGTCTCATTTGTGCGGCGTTGACATTCGCGCCGGTGCATGCGTCTGCGGACGGTACGTGGACAATCGGCGGCATTTCCAGCTTCTCCGCGGACAGCCCGATGCCGTGGTGGGCACGGATCGTCGCAGGCTTCTTTGCCATGGTCTGTCTTGGCGCAGCGGTGCTGGGCATCTACGGGTTCGCTCGTGAACTGCTACGGCGAGGGCGCCAAAGCGACACGGAGCCGCGCGTCTGACATTCGTTTGCGGCGCGTGCGTCGCATCGCGTTAGTACGACCGCACGCATGCGGCCCCGCTCGAACCTATCCTATGCGCGGCGCTTGAGTCGCGGTTCGGCTTCCCACGCGACGCCGAGCTTCTGTATCAAATGCAGCGCATTCGCGGGCGCCTCGACCTTGTCGGTGTTGTCGAAATAGCAATAGACATCACGAGTGCCGGTCCGCGGGGCGGACTCGCCTGAAATGCGGCACGCGTCGGACGGTTCTTCGCCTCGACTCCACAGCCGGATGCGTTTTGCCCAGCGCGTGAGCGCCGCCTCCATGTAGGCGCTGCGGTAGAGCTCCTCTTCGCCATGCAGACGGATGTAGACAAAATCGGCCGTGACGTCCTCGAACTCGGGCCATTTTCCCGCGGTATCCGCGATGACGAATGCGACGCGGTGTCGGCGCAGCATCGTTATCAGCGATGGATTGACGAAGCTTTGGTGACGGACTTCCAGCGCGTGCCGCAGCGGACGGTTGGGCCCGAACGCAATCCGCGCCCGGCTCTTGAGCTTGTCGTCGTGGCGGCGCGCCAGCACAGACGCCTGATCGGAGTCGCGCGGCAGGAGCGATAGAAAATCATCGACGAGCATGCGATCGTACTTGAGCGTCGGCGGCAGCTGCCACAGAAAAGGGCCGAGCTTTCCGTCAAGATTGGCGACGCCGGACGCAAAAAAATTGGCAAGCGCCTTCTCGACGTTGGAGAGCCTTAGCATGTGCGTAATGTAACGGCCGCCTTTGACGCTGAACACGAAGTCGGCCGGCGTCTGATCGCGCCATGCGGCGTAGCTTTCCGGTCGCTGCAGCGAATAAAACGAGCCGTTGATCTCGATCGAAGGCAGCGCGCGCGACGCGTATTCGAGCTCGCGTCGCTGCGGCAGACCTTTCGGATAGAACGCACCGCCTCGCCATGGCGGATAGCGCCAGCCCGAGATGCCGATCCGAATCGCGCCGCCTCCATGCCCGGGGAGAGTCTTGACCGTGCGTCGGGCACAGTTATAATTTCCTGGCGAATGCCGCTGCGAGGAGGAAGTCATGGGCAAGCTCATTGTTTACGCCACGATAGCCGCGCTGCTCGCTGCCGCTCCTGCGCAATCACAGCAGCCGCCAGCGGCGCAAGCGGGCGGCATCAAGCGCACGGTTCTGCAGCGTGTCGATATTCCGGGAACGAGCTACGAGACCGTGCTCGCGTGGCCGAGATCGCCGCCGGCATAAACGCGGGGCGCCACACGCATCCGGGTCCGGAAACCGGCACGGTGACCGAAGGCGAAATGATACTGGTGATCGACGGCCAGCCGGACAAGACGCTGAAGGTCGGCGAGTCGTATCAGATCCCGACGGGAGTCGTGCATGACGTGCGCACGGCGTCGGGTGTGAAAGTCGTCGCCGCCTACATAATTCCGAAGGGCGCGCCGCTCGCTTCGCCGGCGAAGTAGCGTCGATCCTTTTCGCATCTGCCGGATCGTCGCAGGGCCGAATTCATTCGGCCGCACCTACGCCTTGGTATAGATCTCCGCGCCCTTTTGCACGAACTCGATCGCCTTCGCTTCCATACCCTTTGCGAGCGCCGCGTCCTCGTCGACCCCGAGCTTGGCGGCGTAGTCGCGCACGTCCTGCGTAATCTTCATCGAGCAGAAGTGTGGCCCGCACATGGAGCAGAAGTGCGCGAGCTTGGCGCCGTGCTGCGGCAGCGTCTCGTCGTGGAACTCCCGCGCCTTATCGGGATCGAGTCCGAGGTTGAACTGGTCCTCCCAGCGGAACTCGAAACGCGCCTTGGACAAGGCGTTGTCGCGGACCTGTGCGCCCGGATGGCCTTTGGCGAGATCGGCGGCGTGCGCGGCAATCTTGTACGCCATGATGCCGTCCTTGACGTCGTTCTTGTTGGGAAGCCCCAGGTGCTCCTTGGGTGTGACATAGCAGAGCATGGCAGTGCCGTACCAGCCGATCATCGCCGCGCCGATGGCTGAGGTGATGTGATCGTAGCCCGGTGCGATGTCGGTGGTGAGCGGACCCAGGGTGTAGAACGGCGCTTCGCCGCACAAGCGTAGCTGCTCGTCCATGTTGTGTTTGATCAGATGCATGGGCACGTGGCCGGGGCCCTCGATCATGGTCTGCACGTCGTGCTTCCAGGCGATTCGGGTGAGCTCGCCCAGCGTCGCGAGCTCCGCCATCTGCGCTTCGTCGTTGGCGTCGTAGCCCGAGCCTGGGCGCAGGCCGTCGCCGAGGCTGAACGAAACGTCGTACGCCTTCATGATCTCGCAGATGTCCTCGAAGCGCGTGTAGAGGAAGGACTCCTTGTGATGCGCGAGGCACCACTTGGCCATGATCGATCCGCCGCGCGACACGATGCCCGTCATGCGCTTGGCGGTGAGCGGGATGTAGCGCAGCAATACGCCGGCGTGAATCGTGAAATAGTCGACGCCCTGCTCGGCCTGCTCGATCAGCGTGTCGCGGTACATCTCCCAGGTGAGCTCCTCGGCCTTGCCGTCGACTTTCTCCAGCGCCTGGTAGATCGGGACAGTCCCGATGGGAACGGGCGAGTTGCGGATGATCCACTCGCGCGTTTCGTGGATGTTCTTTCCCGTCGAGAGGTCCATGACCGTGTCGGCGCCCCAGCGCGTCGCCCAAGTCATCTTCTCGACTTCTTCCTGGATCGACGAGCTGACTGCCGAGTTGCCGATGTTGGCGTTGATCTTCACCAGGAAATTGCGGCCGATGATCATCGGCTCGGACTCGGGATGGTTGATGTTGGCGGGGATGATCGCGCGGCCGCGCGCCACTTCGTCGCGCACGAATTCAGGCGTAATGATGTCCGGAATCGCCGCGCCGAAGCTTTGCCCTGCGTGCTGGCGCGTGACCAGATCCGGCAATGCCGCGAGCATTTCCTCGCGCTGGAGGTTTTCGCGGATGGCGATGAACTCCATTTCCGGCGTGACCGTGCCGCGGCACGCATAGTGCATTTGCGATACGTTGCAGCCCGGTTTCGCGCGGCGTGGCTTGCGATGCAGGTCGAAACGCATCCCAGCGAGGTCGACGTCGGCAAGCCGCGCCCGGCCGTACGCAGAAGATAGCTCCGGCAGGACGATGGTATCGCCGCGCTCCTAGATCCACCGCGCGCGCAGCGCAGGCAGACCGGAGCGGACATCGATGCTCGCATCGGGATCGGTGTATGGCCCCGATGTGTCGTAGACGACGATCGACGGGTTCTTTTCCGCGCCCTCAGTGGACAATGAGGATGCCGGCGTGTCGCTTTGCGCAATCTCGCGCATCGGCACACGGATGTCGGCACGCGAACCTTGAGCATAGATCTTGCGCGAGTTCGGCAGCGGCTGCACCGCTGCCTCGTCGACGTGCGCGTCGCGAGCATAAAACTTGTCTGGGGCGTTCATGCGGCTCCTCTGCGATTGAAGCGATGCCGGCAGGGAGCGGAGGCGATTGATGCACGCTTCCCTGCACCGGCATTATCCGTACAGGTACCAAGGGTCTGATCTCACCCTTCCGCTCTGGCGGAAAGGACCCCTAGCGTCTAGGTCAACCTTACGCCAAAGTGCTGTTACCGGCAAGCTTCCAGGCTTGAATTTTCGCAGCGCCTTAATCGGCTGCGGCGTGCGCGGGTTCGGCTTCGCGCTGCGCGTGGCGCCGACCGTACCACTGTTGCAGGCGCTCGAAGTACAGGTAGATCACCGGCGTGATATAGAGCGTCAGCAGTTGCGATACCACCAGGCCTCCGACAACCGCGAGTCCGAGTGGCCGCCGCGTTTCGCCGCCGGCGCCTAAGCCCAGCGCGATGGGCAGGCTTCCCATCAGCGCCGCCATCGTCGTCATCATGATCGGCCGGAAGCGCGTCAGGCATGTTCACGATGCCGACCAGCATGATGATGCCGACGAAGGCGTACATGTTGAGCTCGATGCCGAACAGCAGCAGCGTCACCAGCGCGCCGAAGCCCGCGGTCGGCAGACCCGAGAGTATCGTGAGCGGATGGATGAAGCTCTCGTAGAGGATGCCGAGCACGAGATAGATCACGAAGATTGCCAGCACCAGCAGTATGCCCATGCCCTGCAGGGATGACTGGAACGCTTGCGCGGTGCCCTGGTAGATTCCATTGATTGTCGCCGGCAGGCGCATCTCGGCCGTCGCCTTGTTGATCTCCTTGATTGCGTCGCCAATCGCGACACCGGGCCTGAGGTCGAACGATATCGTCACCGAAGGCAACTGCCCGAGATGATTGATGGCGAGCGGGCCCACGGTCGGCTTCAATGTCGCAACGCTGTTGAGCGGCACCAGCGCGCCGGTCGCGGAGCGCACGTAGAGCAGCGACAACACCGACGGGTCCGTCTGGAAGCGCTGCTGCAATTCCATCACGACCCAGTACTGGTTGGTCGGCGCGAAGATGGTTGAGACCTGGCGCTGGCCATAAGCGTCGTAGAGCGTGGCCTCGATCGCCTGTGCCGAGACGCCGAGCGCCGAGGCCTTGTTGCGATCGATCTCGACGGTCACCTGCGGCTTGGCGATCTGCAGGTCGCTGGTCACGTCGACAAGACCGGGCAGCGACCTGAGCTTCTGCTCCACCCGCGGCGCCCATTGATACAACTCGGTCGTGTCGGTGCCCTGCAGCGTGTATTGGTACGAGCTTTTTGTGATTTGGCCGCCGATCCGGATCGCCGGTATGTTCTGCACGTAGGCCTTGATCCCGGATACGCGCGAGAGGGGGCCGCGCAACTGCTGGATGACGACGTCCGCGCTCGGGCGCTGATCACGAGGCTTCAGCGCGACGAAAATGCGGCCGACATTGAGTGACGCGCTGGGGCCGCCGGCGCCGACGGTTGACATCGCGCCCTGCACATAAGGATTCTCCTTGACGATCTCGGCGACCTGCCGCTGCATATCGGTCATCGCCCTGAAGGAGACGTCCTGTGCGGCCTCGGTGAATACCAGGATCAGTCCCTGGTCATCTGCCGGCAGAAATCCCTTCGACATAGTGGTGAAGAGAATCCCCGTGGCGAGGGTGACCGCGAAAAATACGGCAAGCGTCAGCCGCCGGTGCGCAAGCGCCAAGGTCAGCGTCCTGCGATAGCCACCGAGCATCGCGTCGAACATGCGCTCGCTCATGGCGTAGAAGCGGCCGTGCTTTTTAGTGTGCTCGTCGACCAGCATGCGGCTGCACAGCATCGGCGTCAGCGTCAGCGAGACGAACCCCGAGATCAGCACCGCGACGATGATCACTACGCCGAATTCGCGCAGCAAACGGCCCAGGATGCCGCCCATGAACAGCACCGGAATAAACACCGCGACGAGCGACAAGGTCATCGACACGATGGTGAAGCCGACTTTCTTCGATCCCTCGAGCGTCGCCTGCAGTCGCGATTTGCCCATCTCCATGTGGCGCGTGATGTTCTCCAGCATGACGATCGCATCGTCGACGACGAAGCCTACGCACAGCGTGAGCGCCATCAGCGACAGGTTGTCGAGGCTATAGCTGAATGCATACATCATCGCGAAGGTGCCGACGATCGAAAGCGGCAGCGCAAGGCTGGGAATGATCGTGGCTGAAGCGCTGCGCAG
>VBCZ01000300.1:0-760 GCA_005889025.1 Betaproteobacteria bacterium | reverse complement strand
CGATCTGAAGGTCGAGTGCCGGTGGGATCGCTTCCTGGAAAACCGGAATCAGCGCTTTGACGGAATCGACAACCTGCACTGTATTGGCGTCGGGCTGGCGCAGCACGGCCAGCATGACGTTGCGCTTGCCGTTATACCAGCTCGCCACCTGGTCGTTCTGCACGCTGTCGATGACTTTCGCGACCTGACCGAGACGGATCGGAGCGCCGTTGCGATAGGCGACGATGATCGGTGCATAGGCCTGCGCGGTCATGAGCTGTCCGGTCGCCTGGATCGACGTTGCCTTGTCGCGTCCGAACAGGGTCCCTGTCGGCAGGTTGACGTTGCTGTTGCCCACGGCCTGCTCGACGTCGGTCAGCGCGATGCCGCGTGTGGCCAGCGCGTTCGGGTCGAGCTGGATGCGAACCGCGTACTGCTGCGAGCCGTAAACCTGGACTTGGGCGACGCCGCTGACCGTCGATATTTGCTGGGCGAGCAGGTTCTCGGCGTACTCGGCCACGGTCGACAGCGGGAGTGTCGACGACGACAGCACGATGTTCATGATCGGCGCATCGGCCGGATTCACCTTGCGCTGCGTGGGCGGCGTCGGCATCGACGAAGGAAGTGAGCGCGCCGCGGCGGCGATCGCCGACTGCACGTCCTGCGCGGCGGCGTCGATGCTGCGGTCGAGCGAAAACTGCAGCGTGATCGTCGCCAGTCCATCAGTAGACACCGAGGTCATCGTGTCGACGCCGGCGATGGTGGAGAACTGTTTCTCCAA
>VBCZ01000301.1 GCA_005889025.1 Betaproteobacteria bacterium | reverse complement strand
GAAGAATTCCACTTCGATGCCGTCGGGCGGACTCGCATGCTGGTCGAAGGGAAAGACGACCATGTCGCCCGCGGCGAGGCGTGCCAGGATCGCGTCGAGCGACCCGCGCTTGCCGAGCACGCCGAATCCCGCGTCCCGAAAACGCCGCGTCACCAGCGCGTCGAGCCACTGCGGCTTGATCGCTCTCCTGACGAAATGAATTCGGCCGTGCATTTCCGGAAAGTGGGCGAGCCCTGCGACGGTCGAGACCTCGAAATTGCCGAAGTGCCCGGTCAGCACCAGAACCCCTCTGCCGAGGCCAAGCGCGCGCGCCAGGACGTCGACGTTCTCGACGCGCACGATGGCTTTTTTCCGCGCCATCGAAAGCCAGCGGAAACGCAGGAACTCGACAAACAGCCGACCTACATGCGCGTAGTGGGCCTTCGCAAGCCGCTCGATTTCGCTTTCGGGAACCGCGAAGCCGAAAACCCGGCGGAGGTTCTCGAGCACCACGCCGCGGCGAAAGGGCAATGCGCGATAGAGCAGCTTGCCGGCAAGCGATGCATGAGTCTCGGCCGGCAGCGCAAGCGTCACCGCCGATGCGCTGGTGCGATCGTGCGAAAGCGAGATCGCGATCGATCGGATGCGATGCCGGGCGAGCAGCGCCTGCGCCTTGTCGCCGCATACGACAGCCGGCGCGCCGTAGCCGTCGCTGACCACCGAAAATTCCGCCGGCTCGATCGTTCCCAGCGAAAGCTCGCGGGGGAAGAGCTTCACGCACGCCTCCTTGGCCGCAAAGCGTGCGGCAAGGCTGGCTGCACGCCCGGGACCGTCGCCCGCGTCGCTAAGCTCCTGCGCGGAAAAGATCCGGGCCAGCGAAGCTGCATCGCTTTCATTGAGCAGCCGCTCGATGCGCGCGATCTCGACCGTATCGATGCCGCATCGCGTTGCGCTGCCGGCCCGTGCATCGGCGGCGTCCGCCATGCCGTTACCTGGAGCGGATGATCAACGCCGCATTGGTACCGGCGAATCCGCGGCAGATGATGAGCGCGACATCGCTCCTGGGCACTTGTGCTTCGCGCGAGATGCGAAGGCCGGCACACTGCGGATCGAGCCGATCGAGCGTGGCCACACCCGGCACGACGCGTTCGCGCAGCGCTTCGAGCGCGATGACGGCCTCGGCGATCCCCGCGGCGGCGATGAGATGCCCGATGGCCCATTTGAACGCCGTGACCGGCGGAGCGGCGGTGCCCGTGCCGAATACCTCGCCGATGGCCGCCGCCTCCGATGCATCCGATCCCCGCGTGCCGTTGCCGTGCGCCACGATCATGCCGATGTCGACAGGCGCAAGCCCCGCATCGCCGAGTGCGCCGGTGATGGCTCGCTTCACGCCGTTGCCGTCATCGCGGATTGCCAAGAGGCCGGTGGCTTCGCTGGCATATCCGCCGCCCAGCACCTCCCCCAGGACGGGGGCACCACGCTCGGCAGCGGAGCGCTCCGTCTCGAGCGCCAGAGCGCCGGCGCCCTCGCCGAACAGGCTGCCGCCACGCGCGGCATCGAACGGACGGATCGCATCCTGCGCAAGCAGTCCGCATCGGTGGTAGTAGAGCACCATCTGCGGCTCGATGGTCGCGTCATGACCGATCGCGACCGTGCGATCGGCTTCGCCCTGGCGCAAGGCCTCGGCGGCCTCGATCACTGACAAGGTGCCTCCCGCGCTGTGGTTGGTGATACAGGCATTGCTGCCCTTGAGGTTGTATTTGATTCCGACGTGGCAGAGCACGTTGTTCGGCAGCGTACGCAGCAGCCACATCGGATTGACCGTGCTTCCGAGCTCGCGTCCGAACGCACCCGGATCGTCATGCGCCTGCGTCATCAGCGGAAAAAATTCGTACTGCGAATTGTAGGCGCCCCCTCCCGACCCGACGTAAATGCCGCTGCGGTCGGAAAATGTGGCCGCCGCGTCGGCATCCAGCGTATCGCGATGCGCGATGAAGCCCGCGTTATCGATCGCCTGCGCCGCCGCATACAGCCCGAGCATGTCGGTGCGGCGGATCAGCTTGTGCAGCTTGCGATCCTCAACCAGCGCGCGCGGATTGAAATCCCGGATCTCGGCGGCAACCTTGACCGGCCACCCGGTCGTGTCCCATTGGCCGATCGGGCCGATCGACGAGCGTCCATCGCGCATCGCCTGCAGGATATCGGCAGGATGCATGCCGGATCCGCAAACGGCGCCGGTGCCGGTAATGAGAACTCTGGGCGCGACCATGCCTAGCGCCCCTCAGCCGCTTGTCGCGGCAACTTCGTCGGGATGACGCAAGACCACGCAGTTATTGGAGCCGCCGAAGCCGAATGAGTTGGACAAGGTCATGCGCAGCCGCCGCTTTTGCGGTCCGCCCAGGACGAAGTTGAGATCGCAGTCGGGGTCGCGATCGCGCAAGTTTGCGTTGACCGGCATTTCGCCGCGCTCGATCGCCAATGCGCAAATCGCCACTTCGACGGCGCCCGCCGCCGCGATCAGGTGCCCCATGGTGCTCTTGGTCGAGCTTACCGAGACATCGCGCGTACGCGGACCGAACACGGCGTGGATCGCCGCGCTTTCGCTGCGATCGTTCATCGAGGTCGACGTGCCGTGAGCGTTGATATAGTCGACCTCGTCCGGTGTGGCGCCGGCGTCGGTGAGCGCCGCGTGCATCGACTGGATCGGCCCGTCGCCGTCGGGCGGCGAATCGGTGATGCGGTAGCACGACAGCGAGTTGCCGTCGCCGGCAAGCTCGGCGTAGATGTGCGCGCCACGCCGTTGCGCCGATCCCCACTCCTCGAGAACCAGAAAGCCTGCGCCTTCGCCGAGGACAAAACCGTTGCGCGTTGCATCGAACGGCCGGCTCGCGCGCTCGGGCGTGTCGTTATCCGCCGATACCGCCGACAACAGACAGAATCCCGCGAGCCCCACGGGGCTGATCATGGAATCGAAGCCGCCAGCCAGCGCGAAGTCGACGCTGCCGCGGCGTATGAGCTTGAGCGCGGTGCCGATCGCCTGCCCGCCGGATGCGCACGCCGTGTGCACCGATGTCGCATAGCCGCGAATGCCGAAGCGTCGGGTCAGCAGCGCAACGCCCGCCGTCGACTGGCTGCGGCAGAACACCATCGGATCGATGGCGGCGTCATCGGCCAGCAGCAGGTCGGGATGGAGCTCCCCATCGGCGGCCGAATGGCGATGCAAAGCATCGAGATCCTCGAAGGCCACACCCATCATCCCCGTGCCGACGGAACAGCCCCAGCGCTCCGACGTCTGCGGGGTCGGCGCGATGCCGGCGTCGCGCATCGCTTCCTCAGCGGCGCCCAGTGCGAAGCGATGCGAGCGGTTGGCAAACTTGAGGAGCTTTCTGTCGGTTTCCAGAGCCTCATCGCCGAAGCCTTTGACCTCCGCGGCAATCCGCGTGGAAAAGTCGCTCGCGTCGAACAGGCTGATGGGCGCCACGCCACTGCGGCCCGCGAGCACCGATGCCCAGGTGGTCGAGACGTCGTTTCCGACCGGCGTCACCAGTCCGATCCCGGTGACAGCAACGCGGCGCCGTGGCGTCACGCTCATGTCGTACCCTCCGCGAATTCCACGCGTGCCGTCGCGACGGTCTTGCCTTCGACGCTGGCATTGAGTGCGATCCGCGTGGACTGCGCGTCGTGTGCGGCGCGCGAGGCCTGGATTTCCACGAGCTGCCCCGGCGCGATGAACGAGCGCATCTTGACGTGTGTCATGCGCGCCGGCACCTGCGCGGCGGTGCGCCCGATAACCTCGTTTGCAAGCGTCGTCGCCAAGCGAATCTGCGAGTCGAGGAGGAGCGTTGCCGGGAAAACCGGATTGCGCGGAAAGTGGTCGGCGAAGAACCGGGCATGACGGGGAACCTGCAGATCCGCGCGCACCGATTCACCCGCGACGTGCGCGGTAATAGCCATGGGCGAAGGCTCGATTCCTTCGAACCTCCCCCCCGCCGAGCCCGGTCCGCACAACACCACAAAATGCTCGCGCATGGCGTCCGGAGAGTCGAAATCTCCCACGGGAAGCATCGGGCCGAGGCAGTGAATGAGCTCGATCACCGTCGATCCGCCAACCCGCGCCCAGCCACTGTATGCGACCGCATGCTCGTCGCAATCGTCGATTTCCACGCCAAGCTCGAGAACGTCGCCGGGCCGAACGTCGCGATGAAAGCGAGTCTCGGTCGCGAGCGCCGCGACGGGGCGGCCGCGAAAGTCGATGCGGCTCATGGCCACCCACGCGGCAAGCTGGCCGACGGCTTCCGCGACCAGGCACGACGGGAAATCGCGCACGCGCGTTGGAATAGTGAAAATGCCGCGAGCGCCCGCTCCGGCGGAGAGGTGCGTAATGCGCTCGACAAACGTAAATGCCGAAAAATGATCACCCATCCTGCATGAACCGAAAGGCCGCCGTAATTGGCCTCAAGCTGCCGCCCGGGCCTCGTGCTGCGCGCGAACGACAAGCTTGCAAAAGGTTTCCGGGGTAAACAAGCGCGGAATCTCGGCGACCTTCATGGGCGTCTTGAACCGCTCGGCGGGAATCTCCGACAGATAAGCTCTCAGTTGCGCCATGCCATTTTCGGTGACGATGCCTTTCTGCTCGAATTCCGATTCGGGCAGGTCGCCGCGCGCGTTCTCGACGATCTTGCCTCGCGGAATCTTGATCTTGAACGCCCGTTCGAGGCGAAAGACCATGTCGAGGAAATCGATCGACTCGGCATCCAGACCCTCGATCAGGGACACGTCGAGCTTGACGTCGGCGACGTCGCAGCCCAGCGCGTCGGCCATGGTCTCGGCGACCTTGGGATAGACCGCCATGATTTCTTCCTTCGTAATTGCTGTTTGCGCCATGCTTGTCACTCCATTTTGAAGCCACCGTCGACTGCGATGATCTGGCCGGTAATGTAATCGGCGTAACGCGACGCGAGAAACCACACCGCGTGCGCGATCTCTTCCGGCTTGCCATAACGCCTGAGCAGTATGCGCGACATGACGCTCTCACCCGCCAGGTCGCGGACCGCCTGCGACATCTCGGTTTCGATCACGCCGGGAGCCACGCCGTTCACCGTGATTTTGCGCGGCGCCAGCTCGACCGCAAGCGAGCGCGTAAAAGCGTTGATCGCACCCTTGCTCGCGGCGTAGTTCGTCTGTCCGCGTCCGCCCTTTTCCCCGGCGACCGATGAGAGATTGATGATCTTTCCCGATCGCCGCATGATCATGTGCGGGACGACCGCGCGGGTGACGTTGAATACGCCGCCCACGTTGGTCTCGAGGACCAGCGCCACGTCATCGTCGTCCATCGCCGAAAGAGGATTGTCGCGGATGATCCCGGCATTGTTGACCAAAAGGTCGACGCGTCCTTTACCCTCGGCGACCCGCTCCACGGCTGCGGCGCAGGCCTTGGAGTCGCGCACATCCACCTGCTCCGACGAAACCTTCCGGCCCGCCGCCCGATTCGTCGCGACGACAGTTCGCGCGGCGTCGGCGTTGTCGCGAAAGAAGAAGGTCACGTCGGCGCCTTCCGCGGCGAGAAGCTCGACGATCGCGCGGCCGATGCCACGGCTGCCACCCGTCACGATCGCGACCTTGCCTGCAAGCCCCGCGTCAAGCTCCATGTCAGCCGGATATGGAGAATCCGCCGTCGACCACCAGCGTATGTCCGGTGATCATCGCGGCTTCGGGCAGGCACAAGAGATAAACCGCGCCCGCAACGTCGTCGGGCGTCAGCACCGGCCCCGCGGGTGTCCGATGAGCGAAATTTGCGAGCAGCTCTTCGCGATTCGGAAAATATTGCAGCGCATCGGTGTCGACCACGCCGGCACTCACGGCATTCACACGTATATGCCTGGGGCCCAGCTCTTGCGCGAGCGTGCGTACGAGCGATTCCAGCGCTGCCTTAGACGCGCCGATGAAGCCATAGTCCGGCATGGCGCGGGACGCGCCGAGGCTCGACATGGCGATGACGCGTCCGCCGTCCTTCATCAGCGGCACGGCGCGCTGCGCGAGCAGGTCGAGCGCGAAAGCATTCGTTTCCATACACCAGCGCCAATGCTTGAGCGACATTTCCATTGCCGGCTTGAGCACGCCGGACGCCGCATTGCTGACGACGATGTCGACGCGATCGAAATGCTTGCGGAACTCCGTGAACATCTCGTCGACGCTGTCGGGAATGCCGACGCTTCCCTGCACCGGGTAAGCGCGCCGTCCGCTTGCACGCAATTCGGCGCATAGCGCTTCGGCTTCGTCATGACTGTTGTAGTAGTTGGCGGCGATGTCGCAGCCTGCCAGGCCTAGCTTGCGGGCGATCGCCCGGCCGATACCGCGCGATGCGCCCGTGACAAGCGCAACTTTACCGGCAAGGGGGCCTGGCATCCGATGATCGATTTTTCGGGAGGTCCGGCGCTGCCGGACGTGACCCCGGAGGGAGGGCTCGAGTGCCCGCACCGAACCGGGCGCAGAGGCAGGCGCGGGATCGCCGCTGCGCCGCGACGTTTGACGTGCGCGTATCAGTTGCTGCGCTTCCAGGCACCAGTGCTTCTTGATGCTGAACCACACTTCCGCCGCCCAGAGAATGTTGGCGCCATCGACTTCGGCAGGATCGCGCAACTCACGCGCCGGGTTGGGGACATAGTCGTTGATCCAGGCGCGTGCGCGGGGATCGAGTGCGAGCGCGTGAGTGACCGGCACCGTGACGTGGTTGTAGCCGAGAGGAAGCGTCACGTTGCGCACGGTAGCCGCGCCGCTGGCGCGATTGTGGCTTGCGCCATCGGCTGACGAAAAAGTCAATGCGATCGGATCACCGAGAATGGTGAATCCGACGAACTCATCGACGGTGTCGGGAATGGCGCGCAACCTGCCCAGCATATTCCACTGTGTGGGGATCACGAACGCCGTTCCGCCGGCGCCCACCTCGGACGCAAGTGAGACCGACACGCCGACCACGGGCCGCG
>VBCZ01000037.1:1479-2640 GCA_005889025.1 Betaproteobacteria bacterium | reverse complement strand
GCTCGCCGACCAGGAGGAAGAACGGGACCGCGAGCAGCGCCTCGGAATCGATACCGTGGAACAGTTGCCCGATCATCGACTGCATGCTGATCGGCGTGAAGGACGTCGCGACCAGCACGCCCGCGATCAAGGCGAAGGACACCGGCACGCCCATATAGCCAAACACGAGGAACAGAATGCCCATCAGGACAAGGATGGCGCCGCCGCTCATCGGATCCCCACGCTTGCGGCTGGCGCTGCGCTGCCCCTCAGGGAGGCGTAATTCGCGCCTTGGGGCGGCCATGCGGCGCTCATTCGGCCATCTCCACCAGAAAATCGCGGTCTTCGGGTCCCTCGAAACCATTCTTCCAGCCGTTGACGAGCTGCTCGATGGTGAAGAGCGCGATCAGCACGCCCGCTACCGGCACGATTGCGGTGTAGACGGTGAGCGGAATCAGCGACGGCATGCGATAGCTGCCGAGGTCGAGCAGCGCGTTTTGCGTGCCGCACCAGACGATCAGCACTGCCACGATGAGCACGATCACGCGGTTGGTGATCTCGATTGCGCTGCGTGGCGCGCCCGTCATCCGTTTTGTAATTTCGGTCAGGTAGAAGTGATCGTTGCGGCGGGTCGCCGCCGCCATGCCGATGAACACGCCCCACGCGAAGAACGCAGTGGTCACCTGCTGCAGCCATAGCCAGGGCGCGCCGATTGTGCGCGTGACGACGTCGCAGAACACCGCCAGCGTGAACATGGAGATACACACGCCGCACAGAATCATCAGCAGCGCTTCCAACCAGTCGAGCGCCTTCCATTTCAATTGCCGGTGGCGCTGCAGGATCAGAGCGCGGTAGTCGGCCATCTAAAGCCCTCGTCGTGCGTGCGGGTACGAAGCAATGCGGAGTCGAGGGCGCTCGCACGCCCTCCGATGCGAAGATGGCGGTCGGACTACTTCACATCACGAACGAGCTGCAGGAGCTTGACAGCATGCGGGCCGAGTTCCTTCGCCAGCTCGTCCTGGATCGGCTGCGCCGCCTTGATGAAGCCGGACTTGTCGACGTTCTCGACGACCTTCACGCCAATGGCCTTCAGCTTGTCCGCGGAGTCCTTCTCCAACTGCAGGGCCATCGTGGGTTCCTTCTTGCTCACCTCGTCGGCCGCCGCCTGGACCCACTTCTGTC
>VBCZ01000037.1:0-1455 GCA_005889025.1 Betaproteobacteria bacterium | reverse complement strand
TTGTTCGCGAGGTAGACGTTGACGCCGTTCTCGGCGATGTTGACCACGCCGGTCTGCAGCGATGTGTAGACCTCGCCGAACGGCATGTGCACGGTCTGCGCCCCGTAGGCCGGAAACAGCGTGTCCTCGGTCTTGGTCGCATGGACGCGCACTTTCTGGCCCTTGATGTCGCCGATCGATTTCACTTCCTTCTTGCTGTACATGTTGCGCATGCCCATGGTGAGGAGGCCCAGCACCTGCGCGCCCTGCACCTGGTCCTTGACCATGGCGCGGAATTCCGCTGCGATGGCCGGGTCGGCGAGCGCCTTGGCCAGGTGCTGCTGATCGCGGAAAATGAAATGCAGCGAGAACACGCCGGCCTGCGGCGCCAGCGTCGAGGCGTTCGCGGTGGAGGTGATAACGAAGTCGATGTCGCCGGAGCGCATCTTCTGCAGCATCTGCGGTTCCTGGCCGAGCTGCGCGCCGGGAAACTGGTTAATGCTCATCTTGCCGCCGGAGAGCTCCTTGAGCTTCGCGTCGAAGATGTTGGCGGCGATGCCGTAGGCCGTGGTGGTCGGCTGGTCATAGGCGAAGCTGAACGTACGCGTCTGTGCGGCTGCGCCGCTGATCCACCCCGACACTGCCGCGACGGCCAAAATGCCCAATGCCGCCCTGCGGCCTAAGATACTGAGCTTCATATTGCGTCTCCTCCTGGTTTTATCGCCCGGATCCAACGTCCGTGGATTGCCCACACCGCGCCCAAAGTAACGGCCATCGCTGGGAAGGCAATGGTCCCCTTCGAATCGGTCAAGGGCCTCAAGGGTAAAGCTTCTGGTGCGATAGGAACAGAAATTTGAACGAATTAAGGGGTCAGACCACGGTTAACCGAATTAGGGGTCAGACCACGGTTAACTTATTTGCTCATCACGAGGAGAACGAATTAGGGTCAGACCACGGTTAACCTATTTGCTCATCACGAGGGCCGGCAGCCCGAGGGTGAGCGGCGGCCAGACGGTGATCGCCACGAGCACTCGAAGGTGATCTCGGCGATGCGCGCCATGACGAAGAGCACGACGCCGATCGGCGGATGGATCGTGCCAAGGATCAGGTTGAAGATCATGATCAGCCCGAACTGGACCGGGTCGATGCCAAAGCTGATTGCCGCCGGCACCAGGATCGGAATCAGGATCAGCATTGCTGCCAGCGCTTCCATGAAGCAGCCGACCGCGAGCAGGATCAGGTTGGAAGCGAACAGGAACACCAGCGGCTCGTGGATCGCCGCGACCATCAAGCGTGCGAGAGTCTGTGGAATCCGCGAGATCGACATGCACCAGCCCAGCGCCCCCGCGACCATGACCAGCACCGCGACGATGCCCGTGGTCTCAGCCGTATTGACGAGAATCGCCGGCAGGTCCTTCACCGACAGCGTCCGGTAAACAACGAACCCGAGGAACAGCGCGTACAAATCCGCCACCG
>VBCZ01000011.1:6869-8425 GCA_005889025.1 Betaproteobacteria bacterium | reverse complement strand
CGCAATTTCGAAGCTGCGCTTGTTGATGCGCGTCAGGATTTCCAGCGAGACGCCGACCCACGCCTCGGCTCCGGCCTTGCGCCACTGCACCTCCGCCTTCTCGACTGCCGCGAACAAGGTGTCGAGATCGACCTTGGGGTATTTCACGCCCAAGGCCATGCCGTAGGGCGAAACCTCCGCTCCCGCGCCGCCCTGGGTCCCGGGATGGTCCAAGGGAAACGGCTTGTTGAGCAATGCGTCGAAGGCGGCTTTGCCTGATTCGGCCGCGCCCTCGCCGTAAACCCTGGGGCTGGGCGATTCGGTAAATGCGCTCCAGTATCCGCGCCCGGCAATGGCGGCAAGCGCCTGGTCGAGCAGCGGCTTGTGACGTTCGAACAAGGGATGGTGTGACACGAATACTCTCCGGCTCTAAAGATTAACAGTTTGTCGAGGACGAGCGGCAGCTTAGGCGGATTGGTCGAAATCCACGACCACCCGATCCGTGACCGGATAGCTCTGGCAGCAGAGGATAAACCCGCGCGCCAATTCATAGTCCTCGAGCGCGAAATTGACGTCCATGTCGACGCTTCCTTCGATGAGCTTGGCGCGACATGTCGAGCACACGCCGCCTTTGCACGAATACGGCAGCTCGATGCCTTGCTTCAGCGCGGCGTCGAGGATGTTTTCCTTGTCTTTTTCCAATGTGTATTCCCGCCTTGCACCGTCGAGCACCACCGTCACGGCGCATTCGGTACGTCCCGGCGACGCGCCCGCGTGGACCTTGTGCTCGTGCTTTGGAATGCTCGCGGCGAAGAGCTCGATCTTGATCCGCGATTTGGGCAGGCCGTGCGCCTCGAGCGACTCGGCTACGGCACGCATCATGCCGTCAGGCCCGCATACGAACGCGGTGTCGACGTCGCTCATGTCCACCCAGCGTTCGAGCAGCGCGTCTGCTTTTTTGCGATCGATGCGGCCATTCAGGACCTCGATGTCCTGCGGCTCCCGGCTCATCACATAGACCAGACTGAGACGGTCGAGAAACCGATCCTTGAGATCGGAGAGTTCCTCGCGAAATATCACCGCGCTGGTCGAGCGATTGCCGTAGAACAGCGTGAACCGGCTTTGGGGCTCGCTCAGGAGCGTTGTCTTGATGATCGACATGAGCGGCGTTATGCCGCTGCCGGCGGCAAATCCGACGTAATGCTTGCGGTTGGCCGGCGCCAGCGGCACGTTGAAGTGTCCCATCGGCGGCATGACGTCGATGGTCTGTCCGCTTTTGAGATGCTCGTGCGCCCAATTGGAAAAAACGCCGCCGGGTGCCTTTTTCACGGCGATACGCAGCGTCTTGTCCTGTACCGCGGAACAGATCGAATACGAGCGCCGCAAGTCCTCGCCGTCGATGTCCGCACGCAGCGTCAGATGCTGACCCTGCAGAAATTGGAACGCACTTTCGAGAGCCGGTGGCACCTCGAAGGTCAGCGTAAGCGCGTCGCGCGTGTCCCGGCCGACGGACGCGACTTTCAGCGGATGGAACTTGCTCATCGCGACGACCCTGCCGCTTCAATGCGGCTTGAAGT